>CBFHCK010000170.1:0-5944 GCA_965653955.1 uncultured Spongiibacteraceae bacterium | reverse complement strand
CGAATATCTCGCCCTGGTCAACAGCCGCCGGATACTGCCGGATCAGGCCGATTATCTGAGTAAACAATTTTCCGCAAACTGCCGCTGGTTTCCGCGCGACGCGTGTTTTTATGCGTGAGTACGGCGCCGGTCAGTTAGACATTAACGAAATGCATAGGAAAACGATGATATGGACGGAAAGTTTATTGGTCTCGGCGTCGCATTAGGAGCTGCCTTTGGGGCGGCCTTTGATAACGTTGCCATAGGAGTGGCGATGGGTATAGTCATCGGTGCTGTAATGGGCGCCGCAGCGAAGATTAGGCGCGACAGGCAAGAGCAATCGAATAATTAATATATCGGCAAACATCGATTAAAGCAGACACGTTCGCCTGCTTTAATCGGTTTAACTCACCTACGCAATATCGGTAAATTCGTAATTCATTTCGCGGCTAGGGGCTTGCAGATAATGGCCCTGAATAAAGTCCGCACCCACCTGCCATAGCGTTGCCAGCACCGACGCATTTTCGACAAACGGCACAATCGTTTTCACCTGATTGGCGCCGATGCTTGCCACCAATGTTTTCAGCGCGGTTGCATCGCCGCTGGTTTGCAGCGTGCGCGTAAAGCTGCTGTCGATTTGTACGATATCGGCTTGTACGTGCTTCAATATTTTTTCCGGATCGGAGCCGCGACCAAATCCGCCGATCGAAAAACGGCAGCCGAGTTTATGCACGGCATCGCCAAATGTTTTCGCGGTTTTCAGGTCGTTGATCACATCGCTTTCGCGCAATTGCAGCGTGATGGTGGTGGCCGGCAAGCCGGCGGCTTTCAGCGCGATGCCCAGCCACGTCGGCAATGTTTCATCCAGCAGTGCATTCGCGGTCAGATTGATGACGAGGCGCGTGTCGTTGCCGCGCGCGCGATTCGCCGCCAATTGTTTGGTGGCTTCGATCAGAATCCAGCGATCGAGCTTCGCATTCGCGGCGCTGACTCCAAGGCTGGTAACGAAGTTGTCCGGCAATTCGAGCGCATCGCTCGCGTCGCGCATGCGCAGCAGCGTTTCGTAATGCTCGCCGGTTGCGCCGCGCAGGCTGATGACCGGTTGAAACAGCAGCGCAAAACGTTCTTCTTCGAGTGCATCGTCGAGTGCATGTTCGGGTGAAGTCGCGCGTGCCTGCGTGCGTTTTGCCATCGCTTCGCGATGCAGATGGATATGGTCGCCGCTGGTTATCGCCTGCGCTTCCGCCGCCGATTCGAAGGCGTGATCGAGTGTCGCGTCGATATCGTCGCTATCCACGGGGGCGATGCCGATTGCAAAACGCAGCGCATGATTGAACGGATGCGCGGCGGCGCTTTGATACAGCTGCTGCGCGAGTTGTTGCGCGCGGTCGGAATTATTCGCATCGATCAACAGCGCGAATATTTCGTCGGCGACACGCGCGACGCACGCAGCGGCGATCGGATTATTCTGCAGAAAATGCGCGGCATCGTTCGCCAGTGTCAGCGATGTGGTGAAGCCGAGTTCGTTGCGCAGCTCGCCGAATTTTTCGAGCGCGACCAGCAGCAGCCAATTGCCGCGTCGCTGCTGCATCTGTTCGCATAAATACGCACGCGACGAGGTGCCGGTATCGGCAGTGGGCTGTGAGGTGTTCGCCACAACGGCGGCTTCAGAGCCGATGATTAACTGCGTGCAGGGATCGCCGTCGAAATTCGAATTCAGCAAACGCACCGAGGCGTTGAAGGTGCTGCCATCGGTATGCGTGCCGGTGCAGGAAAATTCGGTTTCGACGCCGTTTTTAAGCGCGGTTTTAAACCCTTCCTGATCGCTGGCGGTAATCAGATCGACGATGGGTGCGCAGTCGATATCGTCGGGAGATGCGTAACCAAAGCGTTCCGCAAACAGCGAGTTCGCGCCGATAACCATGCCGTCGGTTACGTAGCCGATCGCGTGATCGGCTTCGCCGAGCAGCAATGCATTGCGCTCTTCGGCTTCCTGCACTTGCAGCTTCAATTTCTGCACGCTGCGGCGCAGTTCGGTGTTTTCGAGTTCGCGCAGCGACGCGCAGATAAGCCGCTGCTCGTCGGACGGCGAAATCACATCGGCGACACCCGCTGCAAATAGCGGGTTTACTTCAGCGGTATCGCGCAACACGATGATCGGGAAATCCACGCGCGCCTTTTGCAGGTGCGCAAGGCAGGCTTCGACTTTCAACTCGGGGTGATTATCGTCGGCGATCAGCAGATCCCACGATAATTGCAGCGCTTCTTTCAGCTCGTCGGCGGAGTCGACTCGCTGCGCGCGCGCCACCCGGCCGGCGCTGCGAAATAAGCTGACCATCAACTCGCTATCGTTGTCGGAAGCATTGATCAGAAGTAAACGAATGGTGTTTTTGCGTGCCATGAAAAGCCCGATTAATCTGCCCGATTACAAATTATCCCAGAGATTGTCGAAGGTTCCGGACGGTGCTGGCGTATTGCCCGTCGGTTCGCTCTGCGTTTTATTACCGGCTCCGAGCCGGCGGAATTCGAATTGGCTGAACGCGTCGGTACTCATGATTTTGCGCGTTAGCTGGATCTGCGTTTCCTTGCCGCGATGACATAGCGACACCTTTTGTCCGGTGCGAAATGGCAGGCGCGGCACAATCAGCGTAGTCGGCTGACCGATTTGTTTCACTTCCGGTAATACCAGCGCCCGCAAATACTCACCGGGCGCGCCTGTTTTATTGATCGGGCGAGCGCCATAGGCGGCAGCTGTCGGACTCAAAAGCTGCAGACCGAGGCGCGGGCCGGAATCGATTAACTGAATCCAGCGGATGATCGCGATCGACCAGTTTTTTTGTGCATTTTCGCGGACGCCGGCGATTTCCCCGGTACGAATCTGCAAGGGACTTTGCGGCGGCCATTTGATACATAAACCGCCGGGGCTGACGTTGATTCGATCGACGGTTTGCGTACGAAATTTTTCGCGCTCTTTTTTCGCCGGGGTTTCGATGGGCTGCTTGGCGATACGCGAATACTGGCGTATCTCGTCATCGAGAATTTCGAGCGATAGATTTTTTACGCCCGCATGCGGTTCGTACGGGCTGGCCCACACATCTTTCGGCGAACGATTTTCCGCGCTTCGCGCTTTGTCGCGCAAAAACGGATTCTCATCCTGCATGCCGAGACGCGAGAAACCGTCGTCGCTGAGCAGCTGCGTGAAATCCATTTCGCCGCTGAGAAAGTGATGCGTCGCGGTGAGGCCGGCAGCGATATCGACCGACTCATTGACTTCCATGCGTAAAAATTCGCGCGTGCCGAATGAGCTCCAGCTCTGCGCAAGATGCAGCGCGAGTTCTCGGCTCAGTTGCTGGTCGCCGACGATGGTGGGTTCGGGCTCTTCCGCCTGCAAACGCAGCTGTTGCGCCAGCGCTGCGGTATCGAGCCCGAACGAATGCGGCTCGATGCGGGTAAATTCGCGATAGACCGGCCCTTCGTCGAGCAGTGGATTAATGACGATGCCACTGCGATCCGACGGTACTACGGCGACCAATGCTGTCCATTCCAACGACTGCTGAAAAACTTTCGCGAGGTTGTCTTGCCGCAGTTGATTGGGGCGGCAGCTGCCGAGCAACAGTGCTCGTTTATAAGCCGCCTCGACACTGCTGTCGCCATAGAGTCCGTCGGCAATCGCCACTTGTTCGGCGCCGATTTCCTGCGCGAACAGCATCAGCTGATGGAGGGTTGCCCAGCAGCCGGGATAGGGGTTGCGGTAAAGCTGATAGTCGCGCAGAAGATTTTGGCTGTGCTCGACGATGCTCCGGTGAATGCCGGTCGCCATCGCTGCCTGCGGCTGGCTAAAGCCGCTCTGCTTATCCAGCGTACGCGTATGCACTGCGACCAGCACATAGCCGGTGGCAAGCTGTTCGTGCAGCACATGCGACAGCCGCGCGACCTGCTGCGGCTGATCGGGTAACTGGATCGGTTGATTAAGGTAATGGCGACGCAGGCTCGAACTGGTTGCATGCAGCGTAGGCCGCAATATTTCCAGCATTTGCAAACGTTGCGCTGGCGGTATCTGCAGGCGATTCAATTCGAGCACGGCGCCATACAGTGCTTTTGCCGTCTGGCCGAGATTCGCTTGCGGTAATGCCTCCAGCCATCGCGCAAATCCCGCCCGATCAGCAGGAAACAACGCGGGCGCAGCGAGGTCCTGTGGCGGCAGATGGAATTTAGCGGTGACAGCTCTCGTCATCGGCGACTCAGCAACTGGATGAATGGGGCAGAATTGATCGGGCCGCGCATCCGATGCGGTTAGCAGCGGCTTGATGCCAAGAGCAAAGCGATAAATCGTCCTTGGTTCAACGACATAGCTCTTGGTTACGGTGCCGCACGAACCCAAATCCCGTTAGGCGAGTCTAGCAGCTCTGACTTAATACGCCGGTTATTGGTTCAGAGCTGGCTCGATTTGTGCCATTTCGAAAAAACTCACCCGCTGGCGCGCTTACGAAGAGGTCAGATCGCCCGCCGTTAAAACCCCGATCGGCTGGCCCATACGCAGCGGGCCGCTGCCGGCGACCAGCGTTTCGCTCCAGCGGATCGCATCCTTCGCGAACAGCATGATCACGGTCGAGCCGAGCTTGAAGCGGCCCATTTCCGCGCCTTTATCGAGCTGAACGGTGCCGGGAGCGCGGTCGTAGTGTTGCGTGATGACCGTGCGCCGCAGCGGTGCTACCTGGCCGGACCAAACGGTTTCGATACCGGCGACGATCATCGCGCCAACCAGCACCTGCGCCATCGGGCCGCACGGAGTATCGAAAATGCAGACCAGGCGTTCGTTGCGGGCGAACAATCGCGGCACGTTTTCGGCGGTGGTTTGATTCACCGAAAACAGATCGCCCGGCACATAAATCATCTGCCGCAATGTGCCGGTCACCGGCATGTGCACGCGGTGATAGTCGCGCGGGGCGAGATACACGGTGGCGAACGTGCCTTCGGCAAATTCGGCCGCCAGCGTCGCATCGCCGCCAAGCAGTTCCTGGGCGGAAAACCATTGGCCCTTCGCCTGAAACAGTCGACCATTTTCAATCGATCCCGCCTGGCTCACGGCGCCATCGGCGGGGCAGGCAATGGTGTGCGGCGACATATCGACAGTGCGAGCACCGGCCCGCAGCGGGCGCGTGAAGAAGGCGTTGAAGCTTGGGTAATTGCGCGGCTCCGGCTCGGCGGCTTCGCTCATATCGACGTTATAGCGGCGCACGAACCATTCGATAAACGTGTTCTTGATCAGCGGCATTTCGCTATCGGCCAGCTTCGCGACGAGGCGCGACAGCAGATGCTGTGGGATCAGGTATTGCGACAGGATGAACAGAAAATTCATGCGATACGGCTCCAGCGAGAGGAGCCGAATTGTAACGTCGATGAGGGGAATGCCAAGAAAAATGCGGGGAGGTCGGGCCAACCAACGTGAACAGTGCGCTATTAGCTAGGTGCTAACTGGCTCAAACATTGGGAAGCCAGCTGGCAGATCTGCTTGAACAACGTGTGCTGGCGCTCCCCGTTCACGAGTGCGCCGGGCGCGTTATCGGCATACAGCAGCGCGACCGGTCGATCCTTTGCAAATAACGCCATCAGCACGAAATTTTCGCAGCCGACCGCGCGGCGGAAATCTTCCGGCAGATGCGGCCAATATTTGGCGCGATTGTCGGCGTCGAGCAGGAGGCATATCGGCTTTGCGAGCAGTTGCGTTAACAGCTGATTGTTTTGCGTAGGCAGTCGCAATTGGCGTAGTGCCGGCGTTTTATCGGCACCAGCGCTGATCACCGTTTGCAGATCGCGTGTGGTCGGTTTGACGAACAGCGCGGCGACGCGTTTGCAGCCGGCGCCGTCGTGCAGCGTGTTCACCACCAGCTCCAGTACTTCGCGGACTCCGCCGATTTCGGTGGGGGTGCGCAGCTTGCGAGCCGCCTCGGTGAGAACGCGATTT
>CBFHCK010000169.1:0-5951 GCA_965653955.1 uncultured Spongiibacteraceae bacterium | reverse complement strand
GTCGTGCTCGATCTCGTCCTTGGTCATGATTTCCGGAATCAAATACATCGCTTCGTCGATCATCGGCTGCAACTCGGCCAGGTCATAGCCGAAACTGCCGGCTTCCTGTTGCGTGCCGCCTTTGCCGACGCCAAAATGCACGCGGCCTTTCGACAGCAGATCGAGCGTCGCAATGCGCTCAGCGACTTTGATCGGATGGTTCATCGCCGGTGGCAGACAAACCACACCGTGGCCGATACCGATACGCGAGGTTTTGCCCGCGACGAAAGCGAGGAAGGTTTCCGGCGCGCTCATGTGCGCATAGTTGGACAGGGCGGTGTGCTCGACGGCCCACACGTTGTCGAAGCCCATTTGCTCCGCCAGCACTACCTGTTCGACGCATTCATCGAAAATCTGGCGGTCGCCGGCGCGCGACGAATCGGTAGTCTGCGCTTCATAAATCAGGGAAAACTTCATTTTTCTGACCTCGCGATCTAAAAGGTACGGTTATCGACTTATAAGAAAGGCTGGCAAATACGTAGAAATAAAGGATGTCCAGCTTTGATCTGGATCAATTATGAAAACCATGCCGCCTAGTGGCAATCGTCTATTTTAGGTAGTGCATCTGGAGCTCCCCATGCAGGTAATGGATCTCACCATTTACAGTGAGTTGCTTGATCGGCTGTATGAAGGCCCGTTCGAACCGCATCCATTCCATGCGTTTCTCGATCGGCTGCGCGAATGTCTCGATCTCGTAAATTGCACGTTGATGTTGCGTGCGCCCGATACCACTGACGATGGACTCATCATCACATCCGGTCAGGGTTTGCCGCCTACCAATATCGATGCGATCGGCGCGCATTGGGCCTACACCTACAACTATTACATGATCGATCCGCTCAACAACGTGCCGTTGAATAAAGTGGTTTTAATCGACGAAGTTGTTCCGGAAAACAAATTGCGCGCCAGCGAATATTTCAAAATGTGCATGGAGCTGCACGATGTTCGCTACTGCGCCGCCATCGATATGCTTACCGATACCAACCAGCGTTTTTCTCTACGGATGTGCCGACGGCCAAGTCAGACCAATTTCACCGAGGATGAACGCCGCTTCATCGACTTGTTGCGTTCGCACATACGGCGTGCCGTATCGACAAGCGTAAAACTGGTGCAGCTCGACTCCGAACGTCAGATGTATGCAAAAGCGATTTCCGGTCGCGATATTGGCGTCGTGATGCTCGACAAGCACGGCCATATTCTGCGCAGTAATGCGGTAGCGGATCGATGGTTTCGCGAACGCGATGGCATGAGCAGCCTGCATAACGAAATTCATATTTCCCAGCGCAGCGATCTCAATGAAAAATTGCGCAAGCTGATCGCTGAAACGCTCGAAGCCCAACAGCGCGACGAACCGTTGCCGGTACAAGCGCTGGCGGTACCGCGCCCATCCGGCAAAACCGATTATCAATTGGTGATTAAAGCCATTCCGGTCGATCGCTATATGGCGCAGAAAGATACCCCGCATTTGACGGTATTCATCAGCGATCCCGAAGCTAACGTGGGGATTTCCGCACGCACTTTAATCACGTTATACAAATTGACGCCGACCGAAGCCGCACTGAGCATTCAACTTGCCGAAGGCAAAAGTCTCGAAGAAATTGCGCAGGGGTTGAGCATTACGGTGAACACAGCGCGTGCGCATTTGCGCTCGGTATTTCAAAAGACCGGTGTGACGCAACAATCGATGCTGGTCAGCCTGGTTTTAAAAAGTCTGGCGGCATTGCCCTGATCCGTTTTAGCTAACGCAAAACCTGCGCGGTTTGCGGGCCGCTTCATGGAAGTTGGTTAGGAAATGTCTACACTCTCTGTGCATTTGATCACCGATGGTCGAACACAGAGGCGATATGCAACGCATAGTCGTATTGAATCCAAAAGGCGGGTCCGGAAAAACCACCGTGGCGACAAATCTCGCCAGTTATTTCGCATCGAGCGGCAAAAAGACCGCGCTGATGGATTACGACAGCCAGGGTTCGAGTACTTATTGGGTGGGGCAACGCTCGGTCGAATTGCCGCCCGTTCAAATTATCCCTGCCTATAAACATCCGATCGGTGTCACGCGTAACTGGTTTCTGCGAGTGGAACCGAATACCGAATGCTTGATTATCGACACTGCCGCTGCCGTCGATTTCCGCGCGTTTCAGCGCACCTTGCATGAAGCCACTGCGATAGTGATTCCGGTGTTGCCATCGGATGTCGATATTCATGCGGTGGCGAATTGCATCGGTCAATTAATGACGACCGCGAAAATCAATCGCGAGGAGCAGCGCATCGCGGTGATCGCGAACCGCGTGCGCAAAAATACGCGCGTGTATCAGCGCTTGGTTTATTTCCTCAATTCGCTGCAAATTCCCTTTCTAACCACCCTTCGCGATACGCAGAATTACATCAATGCGACATCGAGTGGCACCGGTATTTTCGAGATGCCGATGATCAAAGTGCGCGAAGACATCGAAGCGTGGCAGCCTCTAGTGCAATGGCTGGCAGTGCGTGCGCAGAACGATGTGCATGCCAGCGATAACGCGGTAACGCCAAAACATAAAGCCGAAATATCCGCAGCATCCAATCAGAATTAGTTCAAACAGTTGCCGCAACATCGACCATACCGCTGGTCAACGCCCGCAAATCTTCATCGCCGATAACAAATGGCGGCATCGCATAAATAAATTTGCCGAACGGACGTACCCACAAACCCCGATCGACGAATTGTTGCTGCAGCCGAGCTACTTTGATCGGCTCGCGCATTTCAATGACACCGATTGCGCCGAGGATCCGTATATCGGCGACACTCGACAATGCGCGTGCCGGCTCAAGTCCTTCTCGTAAACGCTGAGCGATATTACGCACTGTGCGTTGCCACGGTTGCGAAATCAGTAATTCGATACTTGCGCAGGCAATCGCGCACGCCAATGCGTTCGCCATGAAAGTGGGGCCGTGCATCAATGCGCCTGGCTCGCCGCTGCAAATACCATTGGCGATCCGATCGGTGCATAGCGTCGCAGCCAGCGTTAAATAACCACCGGTAATCGCTTTGCCGAGACACATAATGTCGGGGCTGATGTTTGCGTGTTCGCACGCAAATAATTTGCCGGTGCGGCCAAAACCGGTCGCGATTTCGTCGCAGATCAGCAGCACGCCATGCTCGTCGCATAGGCGTCGCACATGCTGAAGATATTCGGCTGAATAAAAATGCATTCCACCAGCCGCTTGCACGATCGGTTCGAGAATCAGCGCGGCGATATTCTCATGGTGATCGATCAGAATTTTTTTCAGTGAATCGAGTTCGCTGTTGTCAAATGGCTCGCCGAATTTTGTATGCGGCTTATCGGCAAAAAATTGTTGCGCAACGACGCTGCCGAATAATTGGTGCATGCCCTCGACCGGATCGCACACCGACATCGCCATGAACGTATCGCCGTGATAACCGCCACGTATCGTCAGCAATTTATTTTTCTTGCGTTGCCCTTGGGCGATCCAGAATTGCAGCGCCATTTTGATAGCGATTTCGACGGCGACCGAACCCGAATCGCTAAAAAATACCTTTGTCAGCGGTGCGGGCGTCAAATTCACTAACAGTTGCCCGAGTCTTACGGCGGCGGGATGCGTGAGTCCGCCGAACATCACGTTCGACATCGCCGCGAGTTGTTGTTGCGCGGCCGCATTCAACACCGGATGGTTGTAGCCGTGCATCGCACTCCACCACGAGCTGGTGCCATCGATAAGCTCACGGCCATCGGCGAGCTGCAAGCGCACGCCTTTCGCTGCGACGACGGGATAAACCGGCGATGGATCGATCATGGACGCGTACGGATGCCATAGATGTTCGCGATCGAATCGTAGCGAATCGTTTCCAGAAAACTCGTTGGCGGCAGGCATGAGGCTTCTTTTTCCTGAAATTGAAGCCCGCATTGTATGTAAAACCGATATTGGGTATGTAACGGATATTGTGCGTCTAACCGATATTGGGTATGTAACGAATATTGAGTATGTACGGGACAAAAACACCTCAATGCCGTCGGCCCGTTTTCCCGACTGCATCGGTATAATCCCGCCCCATGACCCAATCCGCGCTGCAAATCCTCAACACCATTTACGGCTATCCGCAATTTCGCGGCCAGCAGGCCGACATTATCGAAACGGTGGCGCAGGGGCGCGATGCGCTGGTGCTGATGCCTACCGGTGGCGGCAAATCGCTGTGTTATCAAATTCCTTCGCTGCTGCGCGCCGGCATCGGCATCGTCGTGTCGCCATTGATTGCGTTGATGCAGGATCAGGTCGAAAACCTCCATCAGCTCGGTGTGCGGGCGGCTTATCTAAATTCGACGCTCGATGCCGATGCGCAATACGCGATCGAGCAGCAATTGCTACACGGCGAGCTCGATATGCTGTACATCGCCCCCGAGCGTTTGTTGCAGGAGCGCACATTACAATTTTTGCAGCGTTGTCCCATCGCGTTATTCGCCATCGATGAGGCTCACTGCGTCAGTCAATGGGGTCATGATTTCCGCAAGGATTATCTCGGCCTCAGTTTGTTGCACGAACGTTTTCCACGGATCCCGAGAGTTGCGCTCACCGCAACCGCCGATCAACGCACACGTGCCGAAATCGCCGAACGTCTGCAATTGCAGGATGCAGAATGGTTTGTCAGCGGTTTTGACCGGCCGAATATTTGTTACAAGGTCGCGGCGAAAATCGATGCGCGCAAACAATTACTGAAATTTCTCGACAGCTATCGCGGTCAGGCCGGCATCGTGTACTGCCTGTCGCGAAAAAAAGTCGAAGCCACTGCCGAGTGGCTGTGCGATGAGGGCTTCACGGCGTTGCCGTATCACGCCGGCTTATCGCCGATTTTGCGCGAAACGCATCAACGCCGATTTTTGCGCGAAGACGGCATCGTGATGGTGGCAACGATTGCGTTCGGTATGGGCATCGATAAACCCGATGTGCGTTTTGTCGCGCATCTCGACTTGCCCAAAAGCATGGAAGCGTACTACCAGGAAACCGGCCGCGCCGGCCGCGACGGCGAACCTGCTACTGCGTTACTGCTCTACGGTTTACAGGACGTCGTGCGCATGAAAGACATGCTCGCGAACAGCGAAGCCTCCGAACAATTCAAGCGGCTCGAACGCCATAAGCTCGATACGTTGCTCGGCTGGTGCGAACTTACCGATTGCCGTCGCAGCGCGTTACTCGCGTATTTCGGCGACGACTACGGCGCGCGCTGCGGCAACTGCGATACCTGTTTAACGCCGCCGAAAACCTGGGACGCGACGCAAGCCGCGCAGAAATTATTGTCGTGCGTGTATCGCAGCGGCCAACGTTTCGGCGCCGCGCATGTAGTCGATATTTTGCTCGGCAAAGACAACGAAAAAATTCGCCAATACGAGCACGACAAACTCAGTACGTATGGCATTGGCAAAGGTTTACATGAGCAGCAGTGGCGCTCGCTGATTCGACAATTGTTGATTCGCGGATTATTGGAAATCGATGTGCAGGGTTTTGGCGGTTTACGTTTGACCGAATCGGCCCGACCGGTTTTGCGCGGGGAAATATCGCTCGCGTTGCGTATCGACACCACCGAAACCGGTGCGCGCGAGCAGCGTTCGCGCAATCGTCTGGTCGAAGTCGAACCCGAATTGGCGCCGTTGTGGCAGGCACTGCGCGAATGCCGCAAAAAAATCGCCGAAGAGCAGGGCATTGCACCGTTCATGGTGTTTCACGATGCGACATTGCGTTTAATGGCCGTCGAACAACCGACCACGCCGCGCGAATTGCTCGCTATTTCGGGAGTTGGCCAGAGCAAGCTCGATCACTACGGCGCGCAGTTTCTCGCCGTGATTCGCGATTACATCGGCGCGCAGCTAATAACATGAGAGTGCAAATAACGACATGAGCGGCAATTTTTCTTACGCCGT
>CBFHCK010000168.1:0-5964 GCA_965653955.1 uncultured Spongiibacteraceae bacterium | reverse complement strand
GATGCGGTACACGGCCAATTGCGTGGCCGGCGCGGCGCGCGGCTTACTGCGTTGACTTCGGGCGGTACGATTCCCGATAACGCCGATTACACGGTAGTGCTCGAACCCGAAGGCATCACGGTCGGCACCGTCAACGAAGATTTCGCCGTCGAAAGTATTGCCGGCGATATTTTTCAGCTCGGCAACGCGTCATACAAAATTCTGCGCGTCGAAGCGGGCCGCGTGCGCGTCGAGGATGCGAAAGGCCAGCCGCCGACAATTCCGTTCTGGCTCGGCGAAGCGCCGGGCCGCAGCGATGAATTATCCGCAGCGGTCGCCCGTCTGCGTCGCACCATCGAAGATCATGACGATGCCGAAACGAGCTTGCGCTGGCTCGTCGATGAAGTGGGCATTGCGCTCGATCCGGCTACGCAGCTGGTTGAATATTATGTCGCGGCGAAAATCGCGCTCGGTCGTCTGCCGACGCAGGACACGATTATTCTCGAACGCTTCTTCGACGAAACCGGCGGTATGCAATTGGTGATTCACGCACCGTTCGGCTCTCGTATCAATCGCGCGTGGGGTCTGGCGCTGCGTAAAAAATTCTGCCGCAAATTCGATTTCGAATTGCAGGCGGCGGCGACCGAAGACTCGATCATTTTGTCGCTGAGCACGAGCCACAGTTTTCCGCTCGAAGAAGTGATGCAGTATTTGAATTCGAACAGCGTGCGCGATGTGCTCGTGCAGGCACTGCTTGCCGCGCCAATGTTCACGGCGCGCTGGCGTTGGAGCACGACGATTGCATTGGCGATTCCCCGTTTTCGCGGCGGTAAGAAAACACCGCCGCAATTGCAGCGCATGTTCGCCGAAGATTTGATCGCCGATGTCTTTCCCGATCAGATCGCGTGCGCGGAAAATCTCAGCGGCCCGCGCGAAGTGCCCGATCATCCATTGGTGCGACAAACGCTCGATGATTGTCTGCACGAGGCGATGGATATCGACGGTTTGATAACGTTGTTGAAACGCATCGAAACGAATGACATCGAAATTTTCGCGCGCGACGTCACCGAACCGTCGCCGCTGGCGTTACAGATTCTCGCCGCGCGACCGTTCGCATTCCTCGACGATGCGCCGCTCGAAGAACGTCGCACGCAGGCGGTGATGAGCCGACGCTGGCTCGATCCGAATAGTGCGAGCGATATCGGCAAGCTCGATGCGCAAGCGATTGCAAAAGTACGCGCCGAGGCATGGCCTTCGGTCGGCAACGCCGATGAATTGCACGACGCGTTGATGTGTGCGCATTTCTTTACCGCCGATGAAATGATTCAGCAGCCTAGCTGGCCGGCGTTTTTGCGCGAGTTGATTGTGAGCAAGCGTGTCACGCAACTAAAAGTGCTCAACGAGCCGGTCGGCGCCGAGCGGGTTTTATGGGTCGCCGCCGAACGTCTGCGTCGTTTATCAACATTATTTCCCGATGCCGAACTCGCGCCGCCGATTTCAGCGCCCGCGCAATACGCGAATGAAAATTTCACGCGCGAGCAGGCGATTATCGAAATCGTACGCGGCCGCATCGAAATGCTCGGCCCGGTTACCGCGGAACAAATAGCGTTGCCGCTGAATATCGACACCACAGAGATCGACGCGGCATTGATCGCGCTCGAAATCGAAGGTTTCGTATTGCGCGGCCGCTTCACCCCCGATATTTCTAACGAAATTACTGAGTGGTGCGAACGCGGTCTGCTCGCGCGGATTCATCGCTACACGGTCAATCGTTTGCGCGCCGAAATCGAGCCGGTAACGACGCAGCAATTCATGCGTTTCTTATTCCGCTGGCAAAACGTTTCCGCCGATACGCGCAAGGAAGGTCCGGAAGCGCTGGCGGCAGTGCTCGCCAATCTCGAAGGTTTTGAAGCCGCCGCAATTGCATGGGAAGGCGATATTCTGCCGGCGCGTTTGCAGCATTACGATTTCACCTGGCTCGACGATTTATGTTTATCCGGCCGCGCCGGTTGGGCGCGTCTCGCCAAACCCAAAGGCGGCGATAACGCCAAACGCGCGGGCCCGGTGCGCAGCACGCCGATTGCATTGGTGACGCGCCGCAATATGCCGTTGTGGAGCGCGGCGGCGAATTCACAACCGAATACCACAGCCATTGCGATGAGTTCGCGCGCCGAACGCGTGTGCGAAATTCTGCGCGAATACGGCGCCTCGTTTTTCGATGAAATTGTCGATAGCGCGCGCATGTTGCCGAGCGAAGTCGAGGAAGCGCTTGGCGAACTGGTCGCGCTCGGTCGTATCACGTCCGACAGTTTTGCCGGCGTGCGCGCGCTGCTGTTGCCGCTCGATAAACGTAAACCGTTCGGTGGCGGCAAGCGTCGTCACCGCACTGCCGCGTTCGGCATTCAGGACGCAGGACGCTGGGCCCTGGTGCGCGATTACAACGGTAACGACGACGCCGGCCTCGAATATATCGCCCGCGTTCTATTGCGGCGTTACGGCGTGATTTTCTGGCGCCTGCTCGCACGCGAAGCCGATTGGCTGCCGCCTTGGCGCGATATTTTGCGTGTGTTGCGCAGGCTCGAAGCGCGCGGTGAAATTCGCGGCGGACGTTTTGTCGCGGGCATCACTGGCGAACAATTCGCGTTGCCCGATGCCCTCGCCGCGCTACGTGCACAGCGCAATGAAAACGCGGGCGACGAGTTGATCTGCGTCAGCGGTGCCGATCCATTGAATGTGGTGGGATTATTGGTGCCCGGTCCAAAAGTACCGGCGCTGGCCGGCAATCGCATTTTGTACCGCAATGGTGTGGCGATTGGCGTACTGGTGGCGGACGAAGTGCAATGGCTGCAGCCGATCGAATCCGATATCGAACCCATCGCCCGCAATGCATTGATTCAACGCCACGTCGCCGCGCCGCAATTGCGCCCGCTCCACTCTCGTTAGAAACATTCGTTTCTAAACCTGCGCGCGCTGTGAACGGTATCGTTCTCAGCGCGAATCCTGTGTTAGCCTAAACTCGTCAACATGAATTATTCCAACGCAGCCCGCGCCGGGTATTCGGCACGCGGGACTACAGTGAGGTGGCGCATTGGATATCGATTTTCAGTCGCTCTTCGAAAGTGCACCCCACCCTTATCTGGTGCTCAGCCCCGACCGCGAATTCACGATTATTGCGGTGAACGAACACTATCTGCGAGCCACCGGCACACGCCGCGATGACATCGTAGGCCGGCAATTATTCGACGTATTCTCCGACAATCCGAACGACCCCAGCGCCACCGGCACCAGCGATTTGCGTTCGTCGCTGCTGCGGGTATTACATGATGGCGTCGCCGATGTAATGGGCGTGCAGAAATACGATATCCCCAATGAAGACGGCGGCTTCACGGTGAAATACTGGAGCCCGATCAACACACCGGTATTCGATGCCGAGAAAAAAATTACTTCGATCATTCATCACGTCGAGGACATCACCGAATTCGTGCAGTTGCGCGAACAGGTCGATGCGAATAATCAGGCCTTGAACATCGATCGCATGGAGGCCGAGGTATTGCGCCGGTCGAGCGAATTGAAAGATGCGAATCGACAATTAAAAGTTGCCAAGGCAGAACTTGAACAACGTGAGGAAGAGCTGGCGGCGTTGAACGAATTACTGCGCCAACAGGCGCAGGCGAAAAGCGAATTTCTTGCGAGCATGAGCCATGAAATTCGCACACCGCTGAACGGCGTGCTCGGCATGGTCGATTTACTGCAGCGCACCGCGCTCGATGAAACCCAGCGTTCATTTGCCAAAACGATTCAAAGCTCGGGCAAAACGCTGCTCGCGGTGATCAACGATATTCTCGATTTTTCAAAAACCGAAGCCGGCAAAATGACGCTGGTCGAACAGCCATTCGACTTATCGGAAATTGTCGAGGAAGTCATCACGCCGTTTCGCGCCAGTACGCATGCAGTGGTAACGCTGGTCGCGTCGATAGCACCCGAAACCCCCGTGCATTTGATCGGCGATGCGACACGCATACAGCAAATTATCGGCAATCTGATTAATAACGCCTTCAAATTCACCGAGCGCGGTACGGTCGATTTACGCGTCGAGCCGCTGCAGGTCGAAGACGGTTCGGTGCAATTGCGCGTGCAGATCAGCGACACCGGCATCGGCATTGCGCCGGCGGATCAGCGCCGGCTGTTTCAACCGTTCACGCAGGCGGATCACGGTGGCCATCGTTATGGCGGGACGGGTCTTGGTTTGATTATTTGTCAGCGCCTTGTCCGGATGATGCACGGTGAGATCGGCGTAAACAGCGAGCCCGGTCGCGGTTCGATTTTTTCATTTTCGATCTGGCTGCAACGCGACCCTGCGCCAACCCCGAAACGTGCCGATGTCGATCTGGCCGGAAAAAAATTACTCGCCATCGACGATCGTGCCGATTACCTGCGCATTATCGAGGAGCAGGCAATTTCGCTCGGTATGCGCGTCCGCACGATCGACAGCTCCGATGAAGCCATCGCCGCCGCATTGGATTTTCAACCCGACATCATGACGATCGATCTGGATATGCCGACACTGGATGGATTTGCGGTCGATCGTCTGATTGCGGCAAATGCCGAACTGAAAAAAATTCCGCGCATTCTGGTCACCGCGTCGAGCACGCCGCCGGGTTCGCGCGAATTGCTGTATACGGGTTTTTCGGCCGCGTACGTGAAGCCGATGGCGGCAGAGCAACTGCATTCCATATTGTCGGTTGCGCTGGTCGGTGTGGTGACGATCAAGCCGACAGTGATCGCCGATACGCTTCCAACATTTCCCGGCAAGAAAGTTCTAGTCGTCGATGACAATCCGATCAATCGACAAGTTATCGCCGCGATGTTGCAGCAACTCCTGGTTGAAATCGAAATCGTCGATGACGGCGCGCCGGCGATCGAGCTGGCTACCGTCGATACCAAACGCTTCGATGCGATCCTTATGGATTGTGAAATGCCTGGTGTCGACGGTTATCACGCGGCGCAGACGATTCGCCGTTACGAAAATGCGAGCGGTCGCGGCCGCGTGCCGATCATTGCGCTAACCGCGCACGCGCTGCCGGAATATCAGCAGCGCAGTATCGACGCCGGTATGGATGGCCACTTAAGCAAGCCGATTATTCTCGCGACGCTGGCGCAGACGCTCGAACGTTTTCTTTAATTATTTCGCCCGGGTTCCGAGGCTTCGGGTACCGAGGAATTTGTGTACGGCGCTACGACAATGCGATCGCCGGTGAACGAACCGATATACAAATGCTCGCCGACCTGACGCGCAATGCTGGTGGTGCCGATCGGCGGACCGGCGTGCTGAAGTGCGATGCGGCTTTCGAGCGTGTTTGGATCGATTTGGTAAATGGCAATTTCACCACTGCAATTGCCACCCGGGGTCTTAGAGCACTCCATCTGATCGGCCATGCCGCCGACATAACCCGCTACCAGCAAGTTGCCGTTCTTATCCCAACTCAGATTGTCCGGTTGCGACACTCGCACCGAGCCTAACAGTTTGCCTGAGGCGCGTTCGAGTTTGAGCAGCGCTTTGCCGCCTGAACTCGCTGCAAATACTGTATTGCCATCCGCGCTGACTTCGACGCCGTTCGGCAATGCGGTGTGGCTGCCCGCGAGTACGCGCAACGGATTGTTCGGCGTCCACTCGAAAACGTAACCGGTATCCATGCCGAGCAAACCTTTATACATATCGATGCCCATACCGTTGATCTCGGTTTTCGTGGGATCGAACATCTTGCTCGCGACAAAACCGCCATCGGGTAACAGCGCGAGATCGTTAGCGCCGATATTTGCCGGCAGCGCCGCGCAGCCGTGCCACGCCAGTGCGTAATGGCCTTCGTTATCGATGACTTCAAACATCTCGACGCTTTCGCGCTGACCGTGGTTGATTACGGCGAGCTGCCAACGTCCGTCGCGCCGCTGTTTCAAAGAAATGCCATGCGGAGCGAATTCGGCGCC
>CBFHCK010000167.1:0-6031 GCA_965653955.1 uncultured Spongiibacteraceae bacterium | reverse complement strand
TACCCGAATCGCCTGCGGGGCCGATTGCCCGACCCCGCATGAAGCGTCTAAGTAGCCTTGCAGCTCTGCTATTTGATCCGCATCAGAACGTAAATCGCACGCCGGTTTCGATCGAACGACCCGGCTCAGGCGCGACATCCTTCAACAGCGAAACACTGTTGCGGATTGTTTCGTTGGTCAGATTCGTCGCGCGTACGAATACCAATGCACCAAGCGTATCGCTCGATTTAAATTGATAGCTGATACCGGCATCGACGCGATTGTAGCCATCGGTATCGGTCTCGAACGCACCTGGATCGTTTTGATCGGCGGCGTGCAGCACGCCGGCATACGCATCGATCGGTCCGCGCTCAAACTTCAGGCGCGTTCCGACACGCAGCGGCGGCAAGCGCGGCACATTTTCTCCACCGCTGAATTCGCCCTGCGTGCGATCGCCATAAAGATCGACGCTCCATTTACCGTTTACGTTATCCGCAATGGGCAGGTTGAGCTCGAACTCGACACCCTGAAAACGTGCATCGCGCTGCGTGTAATTCCGAATTGGTGTGCCATCCTGCTCCAGGCCGCTATCGACCAGCGCGATGTAATCGTGAAAATCGTTATGGAAAACCGTGACGTATCCGTGCGCGATATTACCGCTGTAATGCAGCGTTAAATCGATGTTGTGCGACGTCTCCTCTTTCAAATCCGGATCGCCCACTTCGATAGAATGCGTGGCCTCGTGCGTCACCAAATCACCCGGCGTATTCGTCGCATTGGAAAATAATTCCTCGACCGCCGGTGCCCGCTGCGAACGCGATAATGCAAAACCGATGTTCCATTGCGGATCGATTGTCCATAACGCCGATGCCGAACCGCTGACATTGTCGAACGTTTTGCGCGACAACGATTGAGCCGACGCCGCGTTATCGGGATCGATGGTTTCACGATCGTAACGCGCACCAACCTGATACGTCAGTGCGCCTGCCTGATAATGCTCGAGCACGAATGCGCCCATCGTCTTGCCCAGCGATTCCGGAATAAACGCTTCGTCGCCGGCGACAGCAAAATCGCTGCGCTTTAACTGCAGGCCGGCAACACCAGTCCATCCACCGAGCGGTGCGTGCTGCAATTCGAAGCGGTTTTCCCATGTTTCGTTAGTAAACGTCGTGCCGATGGCGCCGATATTTTCGATTTCCTGATGCTGATAATCGCTGTAGGTCAAACGCCAGCGCAGCGCATCGATGGCATCGCTGATATCGCGTTTTTCGGCGGCGAGATCGTAGCGCTTTTGCTCCATATCGATGTGAATGCCGTTGACGCTATCGCCCTCGGCCTCATCGTCGAGCGGAATGCCGTAGAGATTTTTCATGTCGCTGACGCTGACGCCGATATAGCCGTCGTCGAAAATCCACGACAGGCCGCCCGTCGTCGTGTGATTGCGACCATCGGTGTTCGCGGTGAATTTATTGCTGCTGAATTCGGTACTCATCGCATTGCGGTTGAACGCCTGCCCTGGAATATCGATGTCGTTCCACTCGCGGTACACACCATCGACGTGAAACGCGAGCTGTCCGCTGCCGCCATCGAGCTTCACGACGCTGGTGTTGCCATCATCGACGCTATCGTGGCGCAACTCCATGGCACCTTTGGTGCGTTCCGGCATTTCTTTCGGAATGCGATTGTCGATCACGTTAACGATCCCGCCGATTGCACCGCCGCCATACAACAGCGTCGCCGGACCTCGCAGCACTTCGATCGATTCGGCGAGCATCGGCTCGACCGTGGTGGCGTGATCCGCGCTGACGCCGGATGCATCCGCGCTCGCGGTGCCATTGATTAACGTCTGCACACGCGGGCCGTTCTGACCGCGAATCACCGGCTGACCGACACCGGGACCAAACGATGCGCTGGTCAGACCTGGGCTGCTATTGAGCGTCTCGCCGATGGTGCCGGCGGCGCGCTGTTGCAAATCGTCACCGCCGAGCACCGTGACCGGCACAGGGCTTTGATCCTGCGGCTTATTGAAAGGGACTGTAACGATGACAGTATCGAGGTGCTGCGCGTGTGCTTTGGGAACAACAAGGCCGGCGATGCAACCCGCCAGCCATACGAATGGGCGTCTCATGGGAGAACTCCTGATAAATAGTGAGTAACCAACGCGCGCGTTAATACACGAGCGACGATGGTTCGAAGTCAACGCTGACTTGATAACAACTCAGATGGGATCAGGAGAAACGAGGTGGAGCGCGGCTGTCGTAGCAACGCGCCACAGCAATGGCTGGCGCTGTCTGAAGGGAAAAACGAACGGCGATAAATGCGGTGATAACCGCAATCGACCACGCGCTGGAGGTAATCGCGCCGCTGACCGCATTCGACAAAGTACACAGTGCGCACTCGGCGTCCTGCGACTGCGTGCTGTCGTGCCAGTGCGCCCCACTCGCGATCTGCCCTGCCAGAAACAACGCGAACACCAGCACCAGCCAGTACGGATGTCGCGCCGTGCGTATGCTGTTGCGGAGAGAGAAGTTGTTTTTGAGAGGCAGCGGAAACATGCAAAAAGGATATAACATAACATTTCCCGAGGCCACCCCAATCTGGTTGGACCGGCGATTGCCTCGGAAAATGCGTGCTAGTCGTCCCGGCTACTCAGCGCGTCAGCGCGGTACGAAAGACGATAAAGCGCGGGCAGAACCAACAGCGTCAATAGCGTCGAGCTGACGATTCCGCCAATCACTACGATCGCCAGCGGACGCTGCACTTCGCTGCCGATGCCCGAGTTCAATGCCATCGGCACAAAACCGAGCGCCGCCACTAACGCGGTCATCAATACCGGCCGCAATCGCGTCGACGCGCCGTCAACGATGGCCTGTTCCAGCGCAACGCCTTGATGGCGCAAGCTGCGAATGAACGCGACCATCACCAAACCGTTGAGCACCGCCACGCCCGATAGTGCAATGAATCCAACCCCGGCGGATATCGACAGCGGAATGCCGCACAGCGCGAGCGCAAACACACCGCCCGTCATCGCCAATGGCACGCCGGAAAATACCAACAGCGCATCTTTGATCGAGCGGAAAGCCGCGTACAACAAACTCAAAATCAACAGCAGCGCCAACGGCACGACGATCTGCAATGTGCGCGTGGCCGAAATTAATTGCTCGAAAGTGCCACCGTAATCCACCCAATAACCCGCCGGTAATGCAACGCGATCACGAACTTGCTTTCGCACGGCATCGACAAAACCGCCGAGATCGCGGCCGCGCACGTTGGCGCTGATAACGACGCGACGTTTGCCGTTTTCGCGATTGATCGCATTCGGGCCAGCCGCTATTTCGATATCCGCGACTTCGCGCAGCGGCACAAAACCGCCATCCGGCAACGCGATCGGTAATTCGTGCAGTGCTCGCATATCGTTGCGTCGCTGCTCCGGCAGCCGCACCACCAAATCGAAGCGGCGATCGCCTTCGAACACCTGCCCTGCCGTTTCGCCGCCGAGCGCGATCGACAGCACGCGCTGCACATCCGCGACGTTCAACCCATAGCGATACAACACCTCGCGCTTCGGTTCGATCGTGAGCATCGGCAGGCCGGACATCTGCTCCAACTTCACATCCGCAGCGCCCGCGACATTGCGTAATACCGTTTCGATTTCGCCTCCCATTTTTAACAATGTATCGAGATCGTCGCCGTACACTTTTACCGCCAGATCCGCGCGCACGCCGGAAATCAATTCGTTAAAGCGCATTTGAATCGGCTGTGTAAATTCATAGTTATTACCGGGCACGCGCTGTACCGCTGCCTCCATTTCCGCGACCAGCTGCATTTTCGATTTCGAGCGATCGGGCCACTCATCGCGCGGCTTCATGATGATGTAGGTATCGGCAACGCTCGGCGGCATTGGATCGGTGGCGATATCGGCGGTACCCAATTTCGAAAATACCTGCTCGACTTCCGGAAATTTTCGGATTTCATTTTCCAGTTGTCGCTGCATCGAAATCGCCTGATCCAAACCCGTGCCGGGAATACGCAGCGCATGCAATGCAATATCGCCTTCATCGAGATTAGGCAAAAATTCCGAGCCCATGCGCGTAGCAATCAATCCGGCGATAACTACCAGCACAGCCGCGGCCGCCACCATCGCCATGCGCATACGCAACGCAAATTGCAGCAGCGGTAGATACGCGCGACGCGCGCCCTCCATCACACGATTATTGTGTGGTGCAACGGAACCCGTAACGAACAAGGCAACCGCAGCGGGCACAAACGTGACCGACAGCAATAGTGCCGCTGTCAACGCCAGCGCCACCGTGAAGGCCATCGGATGAAACATTTTTCCCTCGACACCGGTCAGCGTAAATATCGGTAGATAAACAACGAGAATAATGAAGACGCCAAACAAACTTGGCCGTATCACTTCGCTGGTAGCTTCGAACACGGTGCGCAAGCGTTCATTACGTGTCAGCAACCGACCGCGTTCGCGTTGATCTAGGCCTAAACGTCGCAAACAATTTTCAACGATGATTACTGCACCATCGACGATCAAACCGAAATCCAGCGCGCCGAGGCTCATTAAATTACCGCTGATGCGATTGCTCACCATGCCCGTAATCGTCATCAGCATCGCTAATGGAATAATCATCGCGGTAATCAACGCAGCGCGCAGATTGCCGAGTAATGCGAATAAAACGGCGATCACCAATATCGCGCCTTCCCATAAATTTTTCTTCACCGTTGCGATCGCTTTATCGACCAGCACGGTTCGGTCATAAACGGCTTTCGCTTCAACGCCGCCAGGTAGCGACCGATTAATTTCCACGAGCTTATTCGCAACCCGCTGCGCCACCGCGCGGCTGTTTTCGCCGATCAACATGAACACGGTGCCAAGCACGACTTCTTCGCCATTCAATGTCGCCGCGCCGTTACGCAGTGCATGGCCAATCGATACGGCAGCGATATCACCGACAGTGATCGGAGCGCCGCCGGTTTCACGCAAAACGATGCGCCGAATATCTTGCAAGTCGGCAACCTGCCCCGGCACGCGAATCAGATATTGCGAGCCGAAATGTTCGATATAACCCGCACCGATATTCGCGTTATTTTGTTGCAGCACCGCTACTACATCCGGCAATGTCAGCCCATAACTCAACAATTTGGCAGGATCGGGAGCCACGAGATATTGCCGCTCGTTGCCGCCAACGACATTAATCTCCGTAACACCCGGTACTTTTGCCAACTGCGGACGCACAATCCACTCGAGCACTGCTTTTAAATCGGCATCGGTGTAACGCGAGCCATCTGGCTGTCGTGCTTCTTTCGTTGCGCTTACGGTAAACATAAAAATTTCGCCGAGACCGGTCGAAATCGGTCCCATCGTCGGTTCGATGTCGGCGGGCAGTTTCGTTTTGACTTGCTGCAATCGTTCCGCGATTAATTGCCGCGCGAAATAAATGTCGGTGCCGTCGGCAAAGACCACCGTCACTTGCGAAAGACCGTAACGCGATATCGAGCGCGTATATTGCAAATGCGGTAAGCCCGCCATGACGTTTTCGATCGGAAACGTCAGCCGCTGCTCGGTTTCCAATGGCGAATAACCCGGCGCCTCGGTATTGATCTGCACCTGCACATTGGTAATGTCCGGCACTGCATCGATCGGCAAACGAAAATAGTTGTAGATGCCGAGCACGGCGAGTGCGAAAACGATCAGCAATACCAGCCAACGCGCACGAATCGATAAAGCAATAACTTTTTCCAACATCACGGCGGCCTCAGTGATCGTGGCTTGCGCCGGATTTTTCGATATCGGCTTTGATCAGATAACTGTTGTCGGTCACATAGCGAGTACCGGCATCGATACCGCCGATGACCTCGGTGTGTTCGCCATCGCTGACGCCTAGCTGCAACATCCGCACTTCATAGACATCGCTGACCTGCGCATAAACAACGGTGAAATCGCGAAACGTCTGTAGCGCGGAATTCGCCACCACCAGCGTCGCCATGCGTGTATTGATCGTTACCTCGCCGCTGACATATAGCCCTGGCGCCCACTGTT
>CBFHCK010000166.1:0-6054 GCA_965653955.1 uncultured Spongiibacteraceae bacterium | reverse complement strand
ATCATTCATAACAGTACACGCGGTCATTAATAAGCATTCGCCAGCGAGAATTGATCGGATTGCAGGTGAGCGCCATCGCCCGAAGCGCCGAATGGTAGCGCTACCAAAAACGCGCGGTCAACCGATATTCGGAGTGGAACATCATTGGCTCATCCGTCAAGATGGCGCAAAACCCCTCACAGCCTTTAAAAATTATCCAGATGAAGAAATCAACCAGACGCGGCCGCAGCCAAATGACCATGCATGAAGCGGCCAAGCTGATCGGCGTCTCGCCGATGACGGTATCGCGCGTGCTGAACGCGGACCCCAAGGTAAAAAATGAAACGCGGGCGCGGGTGGAAAAAGCGATCAGGCAAATCGGCTATGCACCCGATCCGGCGGCGCGGCGCTTGGCGGGCGCTAAAACAATGCGTATTGGATTGATATACAACAATCCGAGCGTCGCCTATCTGAACGAATTTCTGCTTGGAATTCTCGATGTCAGCGATCAAATCGGCAGCCAGATCGTGCTCGAAAAATGCGGTACGCGCGATGTGCGCCCCAGTATCGAAAAAATTCTCGCCGACGGTCTCGACGGCGTCATGCTGTTGCCGCCGTTATCGTGTTCGCAGCCGGTGATCGAATTACTGCGCGCCGCCAATATTCCCTTTGTCTCGCTAGCCGGTGCGCCGGCGGACAATAGTGGACTCTCGATTGAAATCGATAATTTTGAAGCGGCGCGAGCGATGACCGATTACCTGATTTCGCTCGGGCACCGCGACATTGCCTTCATTCGCGGCGCAGCGAATCAGCTGGCGAGTACTCAACGTCAAGCCGGCTATATCGCCGCGCTTGAGAATGCCGATATCGCGGTTCGCACCGATCGGATCAAACCCGGCAACTTCACTTATAAATCCGGCTTGCTTGCTGCGCAGGAATTATTGGCGACAGCGGATCGGCCCTCGGCGATCTTCGCCAGCAACGACGATATGGCGGCAGCGACGATCGCGACCGCGCATCGTTTGCATCTCGATGTGCCAAGCGATCTCGCGGTGGCCGGTTTCGACGATACACTGCTCGCAACAACGATCTGGCCACCGCTGACAACGGTAAAACAACCTATCGCAGTGATGGCAAAGAAAGCGGCGGCGCTTTTAATTAAAGAAATCGGTCTGCGCGCCAGTGGTAAAACATCGGAACCCATTCGACAGATAATGAAATTCTCGCTCATTAAACGAGAGTCATCCGCCGCGAAATAAAAACGCTGGAACTCGCGCTTATTTGAGAACGCTGCTTTGCTGCGCTTGTTCAATCAGCTTTTCGGCATCGTCGGGTAACAGCCATCCATCGCTGACTTGTTGAGCCACCGCCGCCTTAACGCGCGCGACGAAACCGTCGTGATTTTGATACCGCTCTTCGAGAGAAAGCCGAGGGTCACCGCTCGCTTCGCGCTCCGCTGCCGTTTTCGCGAAAGGAATAAATCCGCCAAAAAATCCGCAGCCCGCATTTTTTCCATAGCCTTGTGTCACCACATTCCAGCCGGTATACGTGCCGAGCGGAACGAGTAGCTGCACCGAAGGAACTCCCGATGTTTCGTTGCCGTCCACGTTCACTCGCGGCACTCGCGAAGGCAGCACCCGTTTGATTTTCGGCGGCTGAATTGTTGCGATCCCGCTGACATTCTCGGCATCGAAAGTTGCACCAAAATCGTATTCGAGCAGCGGATTGATTTTGCCGTCGGGTGTCGGCGCACCGGGAATCGAGGGCCAGCCCATTGCCGCCGCAGTCGGCTCCACCAGATCGCCATTCGCCAACGTTGGATAGCGGCTCGCGGGCGGCAATTTATTTTCTTTTACCCATGCGACCAATGCTTTCTGCGCAACACGTAATGCCTGATTTGATGGGTTCGGATTGCCCGGTAAGCCGCATACCGATCCGCCGCTCGGTTCGCCGGCTGGATAAAAACCCGAGCGATGGGAGCCGCCATGCGTCACGCTCGGAAAATAATAGCGGCGTACGTTTTCGGGCAGCGGCAGATCGCGTTTGGCATCGGTACCGATCAGATTCGGCGACATCCGCAAACCCCAGAATTCAGCCGAGCCAAATGTTTCGATGATTTTCGGACAGGTATTACTCGTGCTGCAGCGCGCGAGCAAACTGGTGTGACCACGACCACGCGTTTTGTCTTCGTAGGACGTCCACCACACTGCGCCGTCGCTACCCGGATCAAACAGATTTGCCGCGCCACCGGGCACGCCGAAACGCAAATTCAACGGCACCTGACGGGCTGCAATATTGGAATTAATTCCGTCGAATACGATCCGGTTCGCTTCGTCCTGATTAAACCCCAGGTGTACGAAACTGCGCAGAAAATTGCCCGATTGCGATGTGCCGCTCGCAACGACCCATTGCACTTTTCCAGCTACGGGGTTTGGCGTTTCGCTTTCATCCTTTTCATCGTTGCGCAGAAACGCAATCAAATCGCGTGTCGCCGCGAAACCGATACCGAGCACTTGCGGGTCCTTTCCCTGGTACACCAGCGTGTACGCCAGCTCGGGATTGAATCCGTTGCGCAAACATAATTTGGTGGCGTCGGGCGTGCCGGGAAATGGCGTTTTTTCGCAATCCGCGAACGACCAATCGCCCGCTGCAATTTTTTGCAAAGGTTGATCATCGGCGGTTTGCCAATACAAATGGGCAAGTTTGGTATCGAGCGAAACCGGCGACGGCCGCGCCACGCCCTGACCGAGGCCGCTCCTGATCGAAACGCTCTTTTTATCGGGCTCGGTACTCGCGAAATGGACGAGCACGGGGCCGATAATGGATTTGCCGTTCGCGCCAATTGCGGTCGGAATGCTCGCCGTTTGCAGCGATTTACTCGGCCTGATATCGCCCTGCCAGCCACTGACTACACGGATGTGCCCATCTTCATCGACAGCAGCGAAACCGTTGCCGCGATTGGGCACATCGTAATAAAGCACGCCACTTGCCTTACTCGTATCGATCGGCTGCGCCAATTCAAAGGTCGCCGAATATTCGACACGACCGCGCTCGTTGCGCGGCGCGAATTGCAAATCGGTGATGATCTTGTTGTGCGGATCCGACGGATCAAGTTCGCCATAAAACTGTCCTCGCAGAATTTCGTATGCGAGACCGCCGGGTTTTTTCGCCTCTTTATTAACCGTCGACTCCACCGTTAATTTCACCAGATGCGCAGAGGCGTCCGAACCCAACGTCGCCAACATAACGAACATCGCTGCCGAATAACCTTTGCGGAAAAAAGAATGGCGGGGAATACGATGATTATTGTTCATTATTTTTCCTTCGCATTAATCGCAGCAGTTCACTGCGGCCGAGACAAAATTTTAAATAGCGCGACGGCCAAATTGCCGCTTATAGACGGCCGTTGACACCAACACCGATGAACAGCGAGCGGCCCGGCGCCGGTTCGAAAAATCGCGCGTTGCTTTCGTTGACGATGACCGAGCCAATGTAATCGCGGTCGGTTAAATTATCGATGCGTACGAATTGATTAAATTTCCACTGCCCAAGCGTCTGTACAAAACCCACGCGCCAGTTTGCCAGCGTGTAACTTGCGGTCGCGTCGCTATTCGCATCGTTGACGTAGAGTTTCGATTCGCGGCGCAGTTCGAGCGCCGTATCGAAACCGCTGCGCGCATGCCGCCATGATAATTCGCCGAACACGACGTTCGACGGCACGCCCGGAATGTAATTACCTGCATCGATAATTTGCGGCGTCGCGCAGGGCGATCCGGCACAGGAGTTGAAATCGTCGGCATATTGGGCGCGCAGCCATGTGTACGCAAACGCAGCACCGATGCCGTTGCTCCAGCGATTTTCAAAGCTCAGCTCGGCGCCATCGCGTTGCGTCTTGCCGGCGTTCTGATACACCGAGCGACCGGCGCTGTTGGCAGCAACGGTCAGCTCATCATGCGTCGTGATATGGAACAGCGCGAAATTCATATTGCCGATCGAGTCGAGTCGCATTTTTGCGCCCAGCTCATAATGCTCGCTTCGGCTCGGATCCAACGCCAGATTCAGGCCGGTGCTGTTACCGCTGGTACTGCGATAAGCCAGCTCATTGACCGTTGGGGTTTCGAAGCCGGTTCCGTACGATGCATACAAATTCGTCGCATCGCTCACATGCCAAATGACGCCTAACACTGGCGTCGTGGCGCGATACATCACCGTACCACTATCGTCGCCGTTACCCGCGCCGATGTAGTGATCGTTCGATTTAATCCGCACCGTGCTATTACGAATACCCGCGTTGATGGACAACCTCGCTAGCGGTTGCCATTGCCACTGCACGTAGTTATCAATGTTATAAACGCGATTCGACTCATCGCGCCGCAAATCGCCCTTGATGCCCAGTGTGGAGCCGACAAAATTGCGATAGCCGCGTCGGTCTTCATCGAGAGTGTCGAAACTGATGCCGCCGGTGAGCTGCCACGGCGCGCCAAACAATGCATCGCCGCGATGCGTCCAATGAAGATCGCTGCCCCAATAGTCCCGCGCTAAATCGATAACGCCGCCGGCGCTGGTAGGAGCAATTTGTGCAGCGGTGGGAATCGATTGATATTGCACGGTGCTGCGGCGGCCGCGATACAGCATCACGCTGAAATCGTCATCGGCGCTGATTGCGCGCCGGTAACTCAAACCGAGCTGCTGCTGACGCACAGATTTGCGGGTATCGAACAGCTCCGCATTGGTGCCAGCCTGCTCGGCATCGGATTCGAATTGCGCTCGCGTCAGGCCGAGCGGATCTTGCGCCTGCGGCATATCGAGCGCGTTTACGATAATTTTTAGCGACGATTGATCGTCGAGCGCAACATTCAGTTTGCTATTCAGATTCGTGCGTCGCACTGCGCTGTGCTCGCGATAACCGTCGCTGCGAAAATTGGCCAGGTCGAACAAATAATCGTAGCCGGGCTGCGCTCCCGACAATTTTATTGCTTCGCGTTGCGTGCCGTCCTCGCCAACGCCGCCATCGATTCCGATGTAAGAGCCTGCGCGCGGAGTTTCGCTGAAAACCGCAATGACGCCACCCGAAGAGTTGCCGTATAACGCGGAGAACGGGCCGCGCAACACTTCGATATGATCCGCCGAGCCAAGATCGATATGTGATAACTGCCCCTGACCATCGGGCATTGTCGCGGGAATGTCATCGACATAAATACGCACGCCTCGCACACCGAACGTGGAACGCGCACCGAAGCCCCGAATCGAAATTTGCAGATCCTGTGCGTAGTTCTGTCGGTTATGCGCAACGATTCCCGGCACACGAATCAGCGATTCCGATAAGTTGATTTTTTGCTGGCCGTTTTGGATGGCGTCGGCATCAATGCGATCGACCGCCATTGGCAGATCCATGACAGCCGTTTCGCTGCGCGTCGCGGTAATCACGTATTCGCTGAAGCGACTCGGCGTTTCGGCAATCTGAGCCTGTGTGTATGGCGTGCATGTCGAGATGAACGCCGCAGCGAATATTCGTTTTATCGGCATCGCTATTTTGCGCGCACCAGATTCAACGTCACCGTGTTTGCGCACGCTTGTCCGCTGACTACCGAATCAATATTCGACAGTGTTGTTTCGGCGATAGCTGACAGGGCTTCCTGCGTGAAGAACGCCTGATGACCGGTGACAACCACATTAGGAAAGGTGAGCAGGCGCTGAAAAATATCGTCGTCGACAATACGATCCGACAAATCGGCGAAGAACAGATCGCCCTCCTGCTCATAGACATCGAGGCCAAGCGCACCCAGTTGACGTGATTTCAATGCGCCGATCACCGCGGCGGTGTCGAGCAATCCGCCGCGACTGGTGTTGATCAACATCGCACCGCGTTTCATCAGGCCGAGCGTACGGGCATTGATCAAATAATGCGTTCCCGGCGTCAGCGGACAATGCAGCGACACGATGTCGGCACTGGTCAGCAGGGATTCCAGTTCCGTGTATTCCACCCCCGCCGCCATCAATTCCGGATCCTGAAACAGCGGATCGTACGCACGTACTCTACAACCGAAACCCAGCATGATTTTCGCCAACGCCTTG
>CBFHCK010000165.1:0-6068 GCA_965653955.1 uncultured Spongiibacteraceae bacterium | reverse complement strand
GCCTTGGGGTGAAGTAGCACTTCCTGATAAGGCGGCTCAGCCCGCCTTTAAATCTGTCTTAATGTATTCTGATTCAATCGCATTGCAGCGATTTCCGCGGTTCAAGGTTTTAATGTCGGCGCCGCTGCAATAAAATCCGCGTTTCTTTTTTCTGGTGGAAGCATCGCTTTGAATCCGGTACGAGTAGGTATTTGCGGCCTGGGCACTGTGGGTAGCGGCACATTCAATGTGCTTAAGCGCAACTGTGAAGTCATCGCTGCGCGGGCGGGTTGCACGATCGTGGTCGAGCAAATTGGCGCGCGTCGCGACAATCCGAATTGCGACACCGGCAATGTCGATGTCAATCGCGACGTATTCGCAGTCGCCGACAATCCCAATGTGCACATTCTGGTCGAATTGATCGGTGGCACCACCACGGCGCGCGAACTCGTTATGCGCGCCATTAACAACGGCAAACACGTCGTTACCGCCAACAAGGCGCTGATCGCGCAGTACGGCAATGAAATTTTCGAAGCGGCGGCAAAGCGCGGCGTCGTCGTTGCGTTTGAAGCGGCAGTGGCTGGCGGTATTCCGGTCATCAAGGCAATTCGCGAAGGCCTCGCCGCGAATCAAATCGAGTGGCTCGCCGGCATCATCAACGGCACCAGCAATTTCATTCTCACCGAAATGCGCGAAAAACAGCGCTCGTTTCCCGATGTGTTGAAAGAGGCACAGGCGCTCGGATACGCGGAAGCCGATCCGACGTTCGACGTGGAAGGTATCGACGCATCGCACAAGCTGATGATTCTCGCGTCGATTGCATTCGGCATCCGCCTGCAATTCGACAAGGTCTACACCGAAGGCATTACCAAGATCGCGCCGATCGATGTCGAATACGCCGAGCAGCTCGGCTATCGCATCAAAAGTCTCGGCATTGCGCGTCGCACCGATAAAGGCATCGAGTTACGCGTGCATCCGACGCTGATTCCGGAAAAACGTTTGATCGCGAATGTAAACGGCGTGATGAACGCAGTACTGGTGAAAGGCGATGCAATGGGACCGACGTTGTATTACGGTCCGGGCGCCGGCAGTGAACCCACCGCATCGTCGGTGATTGCGGATATTGTCGATATTGCCCGCGCGTTAAATGCCGATCCAAAGCATCGCGTACCGTATCTCGCGTTTCAATCGAATGCATTGAGCGATACGCCGGTGCTCGGTATCGATGATGTCGTGTCAGCGTATTACTTGCGTATTTCCGCGCACGACAAACCAGGCGTGCTTTCGCGCGTCGCCCAGATTTTGTCGGATCTCGGCATCAGCATCGAAGCGCTGATTCAGAAAGAACCCGCGCCGAACCAACAGCACGTGCCGGTGATTATCCTAACCAATCGTACGCAGGAACGTCTTGTTGCGTCTGCGATCGCACAGATCGAAGCGCTCGACAGTATCGATGGTTCGGTGGTGCGTATCCGCGTCGAGTCGCTCGCAGGCTAATCGTTAAAACATACGGCGCGGCTACGCGCCGTTTCTGATTCATGCGGCGCAATCGTTTGCGCCCTCCACGAAGCGTAGAAAATGAAATACATCAGCACCCGCGGCGTTGCGCCGGCATTGAATTTCGAAGAAGTATTGCTCACCGGCTTAGCGCCCGATGGTGGTCTGTATGTGCCGGAAACGCTGCCGCATTATTCGCGCGACGAAATCGCAAGCTGGGTCGGACTTAATTACACCGAGCTTGCGTATAAAATCATTCAGCCGTTTGTCGCTGAAAGTATTCCGAATGCCGATCTGAAAAAAATTATCGACGATACCTATGTCGATTTTCGTCATCCCGCCATTGCTCCATTAGTACAGCTCGATCACAACGAGTGGGTGCTCGAACTGCACCAGGGTCCGACGCTTGCATTTAAAGATTTCGCATTGCAGATGCTCGGCCGTCTGCTCGATTACGTACTTGAGCGCAATCAGCAAAAAGTCGTTGTGATGGGCGCAACGTCCGGCGATACCGGCTCTGCTGCAATTCAGGGCTGCAAGCGCTGCAAGAATATCGATATTTTTATTCTGCATCCGCACAACCGCGTGTCCGAAGTGCAGCGTCGGCAGATGACAACGGTGCTTGGCGAAAAAATTCACAACATTGCCATCGAAGGCAATTTCGACGATTGCCAGGCGATGGTAAAAGCGAGTTTCGGCGCGCAACAATTTCTGCCGCCGAATCGCCAGTTGGTCGCGGTCAACTCGATCAACTGGGCGCGCATCATGGCGCAAATCGTTTATTACTTTCATGCGTCGCTCGCGCTCGGCGGTCCGCATCGCGCGGTATCGTTCTCGGTGCCGACCGGTAATTTCGGCGATATTTACGCCGGTTATCTCGCGAAGAAAATGGGTTTGCCGATCGAGCAGCTCGTCATTGCCACCAATGCGAACGATATTCTGCATCGTCTGGTCAGCAATAATTTATACAGCCGTCATCCGCTTCAACATACCTTGTCACCGAGCATGGATATCGTTATTTCAAGCAATTTCGAGCGGCTGCTATTTGATTGCTACGATCGCGATGGCGCGGCAATTCGCACGTTGATGGATGATTTCAACAAAGGCGATGTGAAGCTCAGCGAAGCCGCGTTCGCGAAAGCGCGCGCGTTATTTGATAGCTACGCCGTCGATGATGCCGCTACCGTTTCAACGATCGGCGAGGTGTGGGATAGCACCGAATATCTGCTTGATCCGCATTCGGCGATTGGCGTCAAAGCGGCGCGTATGTGCCGGCGCGATCAGATTACGCCGATGATTACGCTCGCGACTGCGCATCCTGCGAAATTTCCGGATGCGGTGAAGCAGGCTGGATATCCGCATGATGTACCGTTGCCGCATCACATGGCTGATTTGTTCGAGCGCGAAGAGCGGTGCACCGTGTTGCCTAACGATATCGCTAAAGTGCAGCAGTTTATTGCGGCGAATATCAAAGCTTAGTACGGCCGACGTCATCAAGTTCGGTGCGAGGTTTATGCAAAAACAAATTCGTCGCCGTGAAATTGTCGAGTCGTCACAATTTTCCTCTGCTATTTCCCCGACGCTCGCGGCCATTTATGTCGCGCGCGGCATCGTCAATGACGAGCAGCTCGCGCACGAGTTGTCGCGACTGAACGTTCCCGAAAAATTCAAAGGTTTATCGCAGGCATCCGCATTGATTGCCGATAGCATCGAGCGCGATGAACATATTCTGATAATCGGCGATTTCGATGCGGATGGTGCAACGAGCTCCGCGCTGGCGGTGCTGGCATTGCGAGCACTCGGTGCGGTGCACATCGATTTTCTGGTACCGAATCGATTTGAATACGGTTATGGATTGACGCCGGAAATTGTTGCAGTCGCGGCACAACGTAATCCCGATTTGATCATTACCGTCGATAACGGTATTTCAAGCATTGAGGGTGTCGATGCCGCTAATCAGCGCGGTATCCGTGTATTGATAACCGATCACCATTTGCCCGGATCGACGCTGCCGAGTGCGGCGGCAATCGTCAATCCAAATCAACCCGAGTGTCAGTTTCCGAGCAAATGTTTAGCCGGTGTCGGCGTGATTTTTTATGTGCTCAGCGCTGTGCGCAATGAGCTACGTACACGCGGTTGGTTCGCGCGGCAAAATCGTATCGAACCGAATCTGGCCGATTATCTCGATCTGGTGGCGCTCGGTACTGTCGCCGATGTGGTGTCGCTCGATCACAACAATCGCATTCTGGTCGCGCAGGGTTTACGTCGAATTCGTGCCGGCCGCTGTCGCCCCGGTATTACTGCGTTGCTTGAAGTGGCGAAGCGAACGCCGGCACGCGTGGTGTCGAGTGATCTCGGTTTTGCGGTCGGCCCGCGTCTAAATGCAGCGGGCCGGCTCGATGATATGTCTCTCGGTATTCAATGTCTGTTGACGGATGATCCGCTGCGCGCGCGCGAAATTGCGCAAGAACTCGATGAACTGAATCACGATCGGCGCTCGATCGAAACAACGATGCAACGCGAGGCGATGAGCGCGCTCGAATTACTGCAGCTTGGTGATAGCAATACATTGCCGTGGGGTCTATGCCTTTACCGCAATGATTGGCATCAGGGTGTGATCGGTATTGTCGCGGCGCGCATTAAAGATCGTTATCACCGGCCGGCGATTGCGTTCGCCGATGCCGATGACGGCAATACGATCAAAGGCTCGGCGCGTTCGATTAACGGTTTGCATATTCGCGATGCGCTCGATGCAGTTGCCGCAAAGCATCCGGGTTTGTTATCGAAATTTGGCGGTCACGCGATGGCGGCCGGGTTGAGTTTGCCGCGCGAAAATTTCGAACTGTTCGCGCGCGCGTTCGATGAGGCCGTGCGCGAATTAATTTCCGAAGACGATTTGATTTCGGTGCTGTGGAGCGATGGTGCGCTGCATGCCGATCAGATCACGCTTGATATTGCGCAAGCACTGCGCGACGGTGGGCCGTGGGGGCAGCATTTCCCCGAGCCGTTATTCGACGGTGAATTTTTATTGTTGCAACAGCGGCTCGTTGGAACCAAACATTTAAAAATGGTGATCGCAGATCCTGCGATGCCACAACAAGCGCTCGATGCCATCGCCTTCAACATCGATACGAATCAATGGCCGAATGCCGCTGCGCAGAAAGTGCGGCTCGCGTATCGGCTCGATATCAACGAGTGGCGCGGTCAGCAGAGCGTGCAATTGCTGGTGGAATATCTAGAACTCCTTTCGTAAATCCTGCCATAGCTTTTCTATTTCAAAGCCATAAAAACTGGCTATTTGATTATCTGATTTCTCCGTCTCATGATGCGTTGCGGCAATTTCGATTTGCATAAAGGTCTTTTTGAATCGAAAGCTCGCATTTTTATTTCGTTTTGCACAGCGGTGATTGGTTGCACTCTTGTTTGTTCAGCTCAAACAGAACAATAGCCAAAGAGGGAGCACGACAATGAAATCGAAAAAACGAATCTCGCGATTACTTGTTACGATTTTTACTACAGCAGTGTGCGGCGAGGCGCTAGCTGGCGTACCGAATAGTTACGCACCCGTCGATGATCGCGAAAGTTTTGCAGCGGTCAAAAATCGAATGGAAAAAGATAAAGCTGCGATCGAGGGAAAATTTCAGCGGCTTTTAAAAGAGCGGTATGACTTATCCAACAGCCCGGTTGCCGGCGTGGCCAGTGGGCGTGGTAAACCGGTTCAAGGTGGCGTGCGCACGAGATTGCCGGCAGGTGTGACTTGGCAGCAATTGAGCAGCATGACGCCGGATGAAATTAAATCCAAAAATCTATGGCCTGCGGGATTTTATCCGTTACCACACGACAATCAGGCGGAAGGCGGCATGCTGTTTCCGCAATTCCATATCGATAAAATTCGACAGCAGGATGCGCGCGATCTCCAACGGTTCGATTTGTCTTATGGATTGCCGGATCATTTCTTACCCGAATTTCCACCGGCGATTTATTTAACGACGCGTCCCGATCTCGGCGATGTGTCGAAAGGGCAGGTGGTGACGCTGGCGAATTACTATGATCTGTTTAATGGAGTGCTGAATCCGAAACAGCTCGATGGTTTGCGTCTGCTGGTGACGCCGACAATGCAGCAGCAATTCAACGCGACAGCGGATCGTCGTTCGGAAAAGCCATCGATGGGCGTCACTTGTTTCGATTGCCATGTGAACGGGCATACCAATGCGGCTACGCATTTGGTTGGCGATATTCGACCGCAGGAACATCGACATCGTATCGATACGCCAACATTACGCGGCGTGAATATTCAACGCTTGTTCGGCTCGCAGCGTGCGTTGAAAACCGTCGAGGACTTCACCGAGTTCGAACAGCGCGCGGCGTATTTTGACGGCGACCCGGTGATCGCGACGAAAAAAGGTGTGAATATCCTCGAGCGCGGCAGTGAAGTTCATAACATGGCAGAGTTTCAGGAGCTGCTCGATTTTCCGCCCGCACCGAAGCTCGACGTGTTCATGCGCCTGGATCGCAGCAAGGCGAGCGCGGCGGAGCTGCGCGGCGAGCAGCTGTTCTTCGGCAAGGGGAGGTGCGCCGAGTGCCATCCGCCT
>CBFHCK010000164.1:0-6079 GCA_965653955.1 uncultured Spongiibacteraceae bacterium | reverse complement strand
ATATTGTGGGCGATGGCTTGTTCGCGCACCGCGCCATCGATATGCGTGAGACTGCCGTATTTATATGACAGCTTTTGATTTGCCTGATCTTGAAACGTGTTCGAATTCACTGCAGAAAACGTCAAACCGCGTTCGTTCGCGTAGCTTTTCAGCCCTTTCAGATCGTCGGTGTAGTCCCACGGAAAATGCAGTGATACCGGCGACGTAGAGCCGGACAATTGGTTTACAACCGCGCAATCGTCCATTTTCTCGAACACATTGCGAGGCTCGCCACGACCGGGAAAGCGCGCGAAGCGAGTGCCGCCCGTGCCCACACCCCATGAGGGCACCGCAACTTCGAATTGCGCAACCGCTGCGGTAATTTTTTCGATATCAATGCCGCGCCGATTCAGCTGTTGTGCGAGTGCATCGTAATCCGCATCGAGCGCCGAGCTATTAGTCACGTTATTGCGGGCGAGAAGATCTGGAGAAATCATTTTTTTCATATCGCACCTCAGCGCGTGAATGCGCCGGCGTGGCCGGCATCTACGTTCAATACATTGCCGGTAGATTTCGCCGACTCCTCGGTCGCAAAAAACACTACGGCCTTCGCGATGTCTTCAGGCAGCACATCACGCTTCAACAAACTGCGCGCGCGGTAATGCGCCTGCAGCTCACTCGGATCGATGTTGTACGCGGCCGCACGCTCCTTCTGCCATTCGCCATCCCAAATGCGTGAACCGCGCAATACCGCGTCGGGATTGATTGCGTTGACGCGAATGCCGTGCGCGCCGCCTTCAAGCGCAAGTACACGCATCAATTGCAGCTCAGCTGCTTTTGCTGAGCCGTACGCTGCGGTATTTGGCGACGCAGAAATTGCATTTTTCGACGCGATGAAAATGATCGAACCGCCGAGCGCTTTCATACGCTTGAACGCTTCACGCGCGGTGAGGAAATAACCTTCCACCAACACGCCATAGTTTTTACGCCACAATTCGATCGTGGTCTCTTCGATTGACGCCGCCGAGGCGATGCCAGCATTCGCGACCATGATGTCGACGCCGCCAAATTCGAGCGTAGTCGCTGCGAAGGAATTGATTACCGCTTGTTCGTCAGTGACATCGACAACGGCACTGCGGACGTTATCGGCGCCGAATTGTTTCGCAAAGCCCGTGTGTACTTCTTCGAGCATTTTTGCGTCGCGATCGACCAGCATCACTACGGCGCCCGCAGCGAGCAGGTGCGCGCTGGTCGCCGCGCCGATACCGCCAGCTGCGCCCGTCACATAGGCGATGCGACCGGTTAAGGGTTTAGGTGGCGGCATGCGCTTCAGCTTCGCTTCTTCGAGCAGCCAGTATTCGATATCGAATGCCTCCTGCTCATCGAGACCGACGTAACGGCTGACTGTTTCGGCGCCGCGCATCACGTTAATGGCGTTGATGTAGAACTCGGCTGCAATCCGCGCCGTCGCGGCATCTTTCGCAAACGTCACCATGCCGATACCCGGAATTAACGTCACGATCGGATTAGGATCGCGCAACGCCGGGCTGTTGTGATGTTTGCAGCGCTCGTAGTACGCGGTGTATTCGGCGCGATACGCCGAAACGGCAGCGGTAATGGCAGCGTCATCGGCATCGGCAGCAATCACAAGCGGGCGAATTTTCGTGCGGAGGAAGTGGTCTGGGCACGAAGTGCCAACCGCCGCCAACTCATCAACGCGCTCGGAATTAACGAACTCAAGCACGACCGCATCGTCGCGGAAATAACCTATTTTCGGAGCGCCGCTATTGATTGCCGCACGCACGCGCGGCAACAGATTGGCGGCTTGTGCACGGCGCTCGTCGGCGCTGGGCGAGGAAACTTTCGTGGCGCCGAAAATTTTGCGATCGCCGCGCGCTTCGTTCAGATATTGCGCAGCCTTTGCCACCATTTGCAGCGAGGCTTCATAGCATTCTTTAGCGGTTTCACCCCACGCGAACATGCCGTGACCGGCGAGAATCAGGCCTTTAATACCTGGGCGTTTTTGCACAGCATCGCGCAGATCGAGCGCGAGCTGGAAACCTGGACGACGCCATGGCAACCAGCCGATTTCATCGCCATAGATTTTTTGGGTCAGCGCTTCGCTATCGGCAGCGGCGGCGATGGCAATGACGGCATCGGGATGAATATGATCGATGTGCTTAAACGGCAGATAACCGTGCAACGGCGTATCGATACTTGCGGCGCGCGGATTCAGATTAAACGTGCAATGCGACTGTAGGCCGACCATTTCATCTTCTTCGGCCGGGCCGCGATACAGCTTTTCGAGCTGCAACAAGCGATCGAGGTAGAGCGTCGCAAAGCCATCCAGTTTCATCGAACCAATATCGCCGCCGGAGCCTTTCACCCACAACACATCGACCGGTTGCCCGGTCAGCGGATCAGTTTCGCGAATCTTGGCGGAAGTGTTGCCGCCGCCAAAGTTAGTCAGGGCCAGATCGGAACCCAGCAGATTCGATCGATACAACAACAAACCAGCTTCATCAAGGTTCGCCGCAGTGTCGGCGTTCCAGCGATTTTCGAGGACTTTAAACATGGATTCTGCACTCACTAACGGATACCTCTAGGATGCGGTTTGAATCTCGTCGTAAGCGGTATATTGCGCGTCGAGAGTTCTTTTTTCATTACTGGCTACGAGTGGTCATTATTAAATACGAATGATACTATTCGATCACAATCGCTCAATATAAATCAAGTTAGATCGCCTGAAAATGAGTCAAACGACCACTGCTAACGCCGTTGCCATTGTGGATCTGGGCAAGACCCGCGCGAAAGTTTCCGTTTTTTCCACGCGTGGCGAAGTACTCGCGACACTGGATGCCCCGTCGAGCCAATTTGCCAGCACTGCCGGCACGCTGAATATTGAAGGCATCGGCGAATGGTGTGACAACGCTCTGGTTTCGCTATATGAGCGCTTTCCATTCGCGCATTTAATTCCGGTAACGCATGGGGCTACTGCCGTCATCGTCGATCGCAACAACAATCCCGGACCAGTACAGGATTATGAAGCGCCCATTGATGCCGCGGTTTCAGCACAATACGACGACCAGCGCCCACTGTTTAACGAAACCGGATCACCCGCGCTGCCACTGGGCCTCAATCTCGGTCGGCAATTATTCGCACAGCAACACGGAAATCCAGAGCGATTCGCGCAAGCGAAAATGGTTTTGACGTATCCGCAATATTGGGTATGGCGCTGGTCCGGCGCGCTCGGTAGCGACGCCAGCTCGCTCGGCTGCCACACCGATTTATGGAATCCGCTCAAAGGCGACTGGTCAAGCCTGTCTGTGCGAAATGGTTGGGATAAAAAATTCCCGGCATTAATTGATGCCGGCGCAGTTGCCGCCACGATCGATAAAACATTCGCACGCAAACTCGATCCGAACGGTGGTGCCGATGCAATTAGCGTCCACTGGGGAATTCATGACTCGAACGCCGCGCTCGCCGCATTTATCGGCAACGATGAACCCTTTACGTTGTTATCCACAGGCACGTGGCTTGTCGCATTTGCGGTGGGTGCGCAACCGCTGGAACTCGATGCCGCGCGCGATACGTTATGGAATGTCGATGTCAAAAATCGGCCGGTCGCTTCAGCGCGCTTCATGGCCGGACGCGAACGCGAAGCAGTGGCCGATTCGCTGCCCGCTGCCAGCATCGAAGCACTGCAGCATTTATTGCTTAGCGACAATCCTCTGGTACTGCCCTCCTTTGCTCCAGGCGGTCCATTCCCAAATCTAACCGGCAAGCTTAGCGACGATAAAGAGGTGAACAATGAAGCCCGCGCCGCAATGGCTTCGCTTTATCTCGCATTGATGATCGATACCTCGCTCGACTTGATCGACAGTACCGGCACATTGATTGTCGAAGGTCCACTCGCGAAGGATGAAGCGGCCTTAGCCGCGCTAGCTGCACTGCGACCGCAGCAGTCCCTACAAGCAACGACCGCGAATTGCGTTGCGCATGGCGCCGCGCGCGTAACGCTTGGCAATAACTGCATAGCATCACCAGCCACGCGCTCGATTACGCTGAATAATGAGCTAATCGCCCCGCTCGATGCTTGCCGCGAGCAGTGGCATCGACGTATTCATGAAACCACCCTTTCGAAAAAATGAAAAAGCCAACCGAGAAGAAAATCTGATGAGCCTGTCCCGCGTTTTCAAAATTGACGACTTACGCAATCTCGCTCGCGCGAATCTACCGCGCATGGTGTTCGACTATATCGATGGCGGCGCGGACGATGAGATCACGCTGCGAGACAATTGCGCGCGCTTTAAGGAATACAAATTATTGTGGAATTCGCTGTGCGATATTTCCGCTATTTCCACAACGACCAAGGTAATGGGAACCGAAACGAAACTGCCGTTCGTCATTTGCCCCACCGCCACCTCGCGATTGTTTAATCCGGTGGCCGGTGAGCGCGCCGTTGCAAAAGCAGCGCAGGACGCAGGCATGATTTATTCGTTATCCACGCTCGCCACAACCACCATCGAAGATGTCGCGAAAGTGCATACCGGTCCGAAGTGGTTTCAAATTTATGTTTGGAAAGATCGTGGCCTTGTGCGTGAAATGCTCGCGCGCGCAAAAGCGGCTGGTTTTACTGCCGCTGTGTTAACTGTCGATGTACCGGTTGCCGGCAATCGTCAGCGCGATCATTACAACGACTTCACCATTCCGCCGAAAATCACTCCACGCACTGCAGCGCAGGCGCTTGCTTGCCCTGGCTATCTCGCAAAACTCTGGACGACGCCAGCGGTCCGTCCGGAAAATGTCGTGCATGCGGTGCCCTCTATCGGCAGCGGCATGATTGAGTTTTTGAATAGTCAGCTCGATCACACACTGACGTGGAAAGACGCGAACTGGATGCTCGACGCATGGGATGGCGAATTCGCTTTTAAAGGTATTACTACCCCCGCCGACGCGAAACGCTGCGTCGATATAGGCGCTACAGGTGTGTGGGTTTCGAACCACGGCGGCCGCCAGCTCGATACATCACCCGCAACCATTGATGTGCTCGATGCCGTCGTACAAGCGGTAGGTGATCGCGCCGATGTGATTCTCGATGGTGGTATTCGTCGCGGCACCGATATCGTGAAAGCACTGGCGCTGGGTGCAAAAGCCGTCGGTATTGGTCGCGCTTATTTATACGGATTGGCGGCGGCTGGCGAACCGGGTGTTGCGCGCGCGATTCAAATTCTCTCTGAAGAATTGCGCCGCAATATGGCGTTGATGGGTTGTGCGAAAATTAGCGACATCAACCGTGAATTGATCGTATCGCCTACTCGCTAACACCGGCAATACCGTCCGTCGCACGCATAAAATGCGTTGCGAATAATTGTTAATTCGCAACAATCACTTTAATGCCGGCTTTGCGCAACATCGCCAAGTCGGCAGTCGTGGCCCCGGCGTCGGTAATTACCGTGTCTATCTCATCGAGACCACACAGCAGCAATGCCGCCGACTCGCGAAACTTGCTGCTGTCGATCAAAACTATTAACGAATCCGCACGCGCCATTAATTTTCGTTCGGCCTGGATCAAAATCGTATCGGCCTGCATTAAGCCTTTCGCGCCGATCGCCGCAGAGCTGAGAAAATATTTGGTAGCGTGAAAACGTTTGAGGCCATCGTCTTCAAACGGACTGAGAATAATATTCTGCTCGCGAAAAATACTCCCACCTGGCACCGCAAGCTGCACACCAGTATGGCGCGATAACGCATCGACGATATGCAGCGAGTTGGTCAGCACGTGCAAATTATTCGCCTGTAAATGCGGGCACATTTGCAGTGTGGTGGTGCCGCCATCAATGATGATCGCCTCACCGGGTTTACATAATTTGGCCGCCTCGCGTCCAATCGCGTTCTTTTGATCGAGGTGCTGGCGTAGATTGAGCTCGAATGGCGTACCCGCCAAGTGACGATCGTCTGGCTCGATAATACGGGCGCCGCCATGCACGCGCTGTAACAGACCTGCCGCAGCCAAGCGCTCCAGATCACGACGTACGGTGGCCGGCGAAGCACTCATTTTTTCACACAAGTGTTGTAGCGGAACAAAGCCTTGTTCCCG
>CBFHCK010000163.1:0-6089 GCA_965653955.1 uncultured Spongiibacteraceae bacterium | reverse complement strand
GAAGTGCTCGGTGTTTTACGCTCCACCGGGCCGACGATGTCGCCGTTCAATGCATGGGTATTCTTGAAGGGTTTGGAAACGCTGCGCTTAAGGATGGACGCACACAGCAAAAATGCGTTTGAACTGGCGCACTGGTTGGAGCAACAAAGCGGTATCGAGCGCGTGTTTTATGCAGGGCTCGAATCGCATCCGCAGCATGCATTGGCGGCGAAACAGCAGCGCGGTTTCGGTGGCGTAATGGCATTTCGTGTACGCGGCCGAACCGTCGACGATGGCAAAGCGGCAGCATGGCGTTTTATTAACGCGATTCGCATCTGTTCGATCACCGCAAATCTGGGCGATGTCAAAACGACGATCATTCATCCGGCGACGACCACGCATGGCCGCATCAGCGAACAGGAGCGACGCGATGCCGGCATCAGCGACAATATGATTCGTATTGCCGTCGGTCTCGAAGATATCGCCGATCTGAAAGCGGATATGCAGCGCGGTCTCGACGCGCTTTAATATCGACGAAAGTCCACCATCGGCGGCTGCGCTCGTGGCCGTTCTCAATTTTCTCTTCTTAATACGTTTTCGCCCTTGTTGTCGTAGGACGTTTGTCTTGTAAAAAAAATTGTGTGATGGGAATATAGCCGGCATTCACCGTTCATCGCACGGAACTATTCATGGCAAATATCGCAGTGAAATACGAATGTCGCTCGCCCGATGGCGTTGCGGCGATGGATTTTGAAGAGCTGTACGCAACTGCGTTAGAGCAAATTGCATGGATCGACGCGCAAGGCTTTCCGGTCACGATTAATTTTTGCGTTCATCACGGTTCCGACGATGGCTATTTGCCGAGCGCGATTACATTCGCGGCGGCGGCAGCCATGGTGACTAAACAATGCCGTTTGCAAGCAAATGTCATCGTGCCATTTCACGATCCGCTACGTGTCGCAGAGGATGCCGCGGTGCTGGATATTCTCAGTCGCGGTCGCGCCGAATTGTTGTTGCTCGGCGGCTACGTGCAGAGCGAATGGGAAATGTTCGGCGTCAATCCAAAACAGCGCGCGGCATTGATGGAAGAAGGAATCGCCACATTGAAAAACGCATGGACCGGCGAGCCATTCGAATATCGCGGCCGTCGCTGTCAGATTCGACCGCGTCCGTTGCAGCAACCGCATCCGCCATTATGGATGGGCGGCACTACACCACCGGCAGCTCGACGGGCGGCACGTTTAGGCGATGGTTTTATTCCCGGTCTCCCGGAGCTTTACGATGATTATTTGAAAGAGTGCGAGCGTGTCGGTAAAAAGCCACGCGTGGCATCGCGCAAGTCGTCGGGTTATTTATACGTTACCGATAATATCGAGCGGACGTGGCAGCATCTGGCACCATATGCGCTATACGAAACCAACGTTTATGCGCGCTGGCAGTCCGATGCGGGACAGGGTGGAATTTTCAAACCGTCGAATGATGTTGCAGCCGTCCGTAATACCGGCGTTTATCAAGTGAAAACTACGGAGCAGGTATTGAACGAAGCACCGTTCGACGATGACTATACGTTTATGTTGCATCCGCTCATCTCGGGTTGTGACAAGGATTTCGGTTGGCAGACAGTGAAAAATTTCTTTGAGCACGTCGCGCCGAAACTTTCAGTAAATTATTAGAAATTTAAAAAAAACAGGAAAGCACGCATGCCAAAAATTGTCGATCACGACCAGCGGCGCGAGTTCATCGCGCGCGTATCGGCGGAAATTATTGCGGAGCAGGGGTTGGACCAGGCGACGATTCGCGAGATCGCGCAACGTACCGGATTTTCGAAAGGCGTTATCGAGCATTATTTCGATGATAAGGACCACATCATCGACATGGCTATCGATTGGATTAATGAACGTTTTGTTCAGCGCGAAAAAAAAGCGACCAATGGAAAATCAGGTTTGGCCGCGCTCGAAGCCCGGCTCGATTGCGCGCTGCCGGTCACGAAGGAATCGTTGCGCGAGTGGAAAATTCGTTTGCGTTTTTGGAGCGATGCTGCGGTGCGCAATGAATTGCATTCGCTGCAATCGGACCGTTTGACTAAAACGCGCGAGCGCTTCACAAAAGATATTGAAGACGCGAAAAAACTCGGCGAGCTGCGCGATGAAATCGATAGTACACACGCGGCGAATATGCTGATTCATTTCGTTTGCGGTGTCAGTGCAAACGCATTGATTGCGCCTAATTACTACAACCGGCGCTATATGAAACAGCTCGTTCAGGATGTCATTGGCGATATGCGTAATCAGCGCGGCAATACGCTGCTGTTGCATGGACGCGGCGATAATTATTAACCCGGCAATAAATATTGTCGGGTTAATGAGGAACGCAGGATGCGTTTCCTGCGGCTCTGGCCGCGAAATATAAATACATCAGGAAGATGTATTTATATGCCAGGTTAATAGGGCGAGGGCTGAGGATGATGAATGATTCGTACGATCGTGAGCTCGCAACGGCGTGGGACGATTTTTGCGATGAGTTAAAAGCCGCGGGTCGTATACCGTTTCGCGAAAAGGTTCCTGCGCATGAGGTCGATCGCACGGCAGGGTTTCGGTTGCTGGCACGCAATGTGTCGCTCGCATTGCAATTTCAATACGAGAACAACGATCCATTACATCCCGAGCTGTTGCATTATTTCGATCCGTTGCGCAAACAGGGCGGCGATAACACCGATGCGCTATACGTCGGTGCGCCAATCAACGGCGCCGATACGTATCGCATTCACGGCCAGCGCGGCAGTGCGAAATATTTTGCAGTGACTACCGTCGAAGGCGGTGGTACGCCGTGGGGCGGTGGCGTGGTGCAAACGCTGCTCGCAAAGGATCTGCATATCGCCGCCGACGGCACTTTCGAATTATTCGCGGCCCCTGAAAAGCCCGCGAATATGCCTGCGGGAAGCAATTGGATTCGCACGTCGCCGAATACATTTCGCATTACCTTCCGGCAGTTTTTTGCCGATTGGGAAAACGAGCAACCGATGCGTGCGCACATCGAACGTATTTCAGGCGATGCTGAACCACCGCAGTTGAGTGCGCAGAAACTCAGCCGCGGTTTACACGATGCGGTGCGCTGGATTCACGATTCGGTGAATTACTGGGCCGATATGCTCGAAATGTGGAAGGCGCGTCCCAACGAATTTTTATCGTATCGTCAGCTCGACGATAATCCGCTCGATGTCACACCGGGCGGTGAACCGTTGATTGCGTATTGGCAACTGCCGAAAGACGAAACGTTGATCGTGCGAGTGCGGCCGCCGCAAGCGCAATATTGGGCCGTGGAGTTTGGTAATTATTGGTGGGAAACGATGGATTATCGCTATCGTCTCAGCAATACCAATTGTCATTATGCGCAGCTCGAAGATAACGGCGAATTGATTGTCGTTATTTCGCACGAAGATCCGGGGGTGCCGAATTGGCTCGATCCATCCGGATTTGCCGAAGGTTACATCTGTTTTCGCTGGATCGGTGCGACGGATTATCCGACGCCGCGCGGAACACAAGTCAAACGCAAGGATTTATTCGAACATTTGCCGACAACTATAAAACGCTTTACACCGGAGCAGCGTCGCGAACAACTTGCCGCGCGGCGGCGCGGTGTGATCAACCGTTTTGGCACGTGAAGATTCATCGATCTTTCATCGATGTTCGATTAACAAATGGTTAGTTACTGCTTAAAAACTCGAGCCTTCTGATAAGATCGGTCGTTCCAAAATCCGCGTGCTGACAACGATGCGGTTTATCTATAGACGAGGAAGTGGTCATGACAGAATTTACTAATAAATATGGTCCATGGGCATTGGTGGCAGGCGGTGCGCAAGGCATTGGTGAAGCATATTCCCGCTATGCGGCCGAACACGGTCTGAATGTTATTGTTCTCGATAAAGATCAATCGGCGCTGGATAAAATAACCGCCGATTTAACGAAAGCGCATGGTGTCGAGTGCCTGGCGGTTAAAGTCGATTTAAGCGCGCCCGATATGCTGGAGCAGGTCGTGGCGGCAGTCGGCAAGCGCGAAGTCGGTTTGATGGTTTACAACGCGGGCATCGCCGACGTCGGTCCATTCTTCAAGCCCAATACGGGTCTCGATTTCGAAAAAATGAAGATCGCGGTAAATGTTACCGGTCCTCTGCTGCTTACCTATCATTTCGCCAAACCCATGCTCGCGCGCCAGGCCGGTGGCATTGTGTTGATGTCATCGGGCGCAGGCTTAAAAGGTGCGCCTTATTACGCGCATTATTCCGCGACCAAAGCGTATGACATCGCTCTGGGCCAAGCTTTATGGGGCGAATTCAAACCGTATAACGTCGATGTGCTGGCGGTTGCCGCAGGCATGACATTGTCGACAGCGGCGGAAGGTTTTAAGCATCTCGATACCACGCATTTCCAGACGCCGAAACAATTGGTCGATGAGGCGATGGAAGCACTGGGTAAACAACCGATGATCGTTTCCGAAGCCAACCATCGGGCCAGCCATGAACAGTCGAGATCGCTGCCGGATGAAGTGATCATCAATTATTTAGCGGATCACGCGATCAATAATTTCCTCGGCGGTAAACCGCCCAAGCAGGCGATTTAATCGCAATGGCGCATTTGCAACAGCTGATGCGCCATTTTCCTTCTTTCAATCTAATTATTTATTGCCCGGATATTTTTTCATTTTGATAAACGGGTGAAACGCAAGCTCAATACCTTCCTGAATATTGTCGTCGTTATCGAGTAAATGTTTGCGTCGCACGAATACGGCTCTGTCCTTGGTGTTAATTTGCTGCAGTACATCGAGCCCGCCACGTCCCGTGAAAAGACCTTCCATATCGGTCGAGTAAATGGTCACGATCAGCGTCGCAGCCTTCACCGATTGGTTCCAGTTGAAATCGTAAGGCACTCCATCCGCGCCAGCGCTTGCGAGGCTCGGTTTGCGGCGCACGCCATCCCACATCGCCAAATGATCCAGGCCGGCATCGTGTGAGGTATCGCGCTCAATGACGTCGGTGAATACGATCGCATCGATGTCGGTAGTTTCTTTCAGCGTTTTCATTGCGGTGACCATCACCGCTTGCCAAGTGCGCGTGTCGACTTTGCCCGTGGTCGGGTCGTAAATATCGCCGTAGGTGCGAATCGCCTGATTCCATGCATTTTCGAATTGATAGCTCGGCGCAATCTGGTAGCCGTGCTCCTGCAAATACGTTTTCACCATTTCGTCGATATGCACAGCGGCTTTTTGCAGATGGTAGCGCGTCGGTTCTCCGCTGATGTTCGCGCTGGCGATGACAAGTTTTTTCGGCGGTTTTTGCTGTAGCAGATCGTTGCGAATATCGTATTTGGCAACTGTGGGATTGTAGTCGCCAGCGCTGCTGCATGCGGTCAGCCATGCGATCGATAGCAGCAGCAAAGCATTTCGAATAAATGAAGAACGTGCAGCGTGCTGAAAAAACATGGTTTTGATCCGACGGATTGATAATGCGGGTCATTCTAGCAAACGGCATTTTGCGGTTGAAAGTTAATAACCTTGTCGGCGAAAAACGCCACCACGTATTTCATGCGTCAGGATTAAAAATCCTTGAGTGCGGTGAAGTGAAGAGGGCGCTTCAGCGATACCACCTGAAGCGCCGTCATCATCGGAGAGGTTTCTCAGAACTCAACGGTTGCCGAAAGCAGCAGCGTCCTTGGATCACCGATGCGAGTGCCGTTAAAGCCGTTCCAGTAATGTTTATTGGTCAGATTTTGAAGATCTAGGCGCAGTGTGGTTAATAGTCCGCCGACATCGACTATGTAGCGCGCGCCAACGTCATACAAGGTGTAGGCGGGTACCTTGTCGGTATTGAGCAGGTCACCATAGCTGGAGCCTGTGTAGATCGCCGCTGCCGACAAACTCAGGTTGCGCAATTGCGGTACGTTGTATTCCGCGCGCAGTTTGTAGAGCTGCTCGGCAACATCCGCAGGCTCTTTACCTTCAAGCCGCGTATCCTGCTTTTGCTCTTTGACTTCCGCATCGAGCCAGGTGAAACCGCCGAGCAGGCTGAGATTTTCGGTGAGCATGCCGATCGCAGTGAACTCGATTCCCTGATGCAC
>CBFHCK010000162.1:0-6104 GCA_965653955.1 uncultured Spongiibacteraceae bacterium | reverse complement strand
CCAGCACACTGCCCAGCCCACCGGAAATATTATGGATTTGTTGCGATAACGAAATATTACCGGACACGGGGCAGCCCGCATCACACGGCGCAAAATGCGTGACCAGCAAATCGATACCGATCAAAGCAATAAACATCAAACCGGCGATCGACCGCGTCGACACATCGATTTCATCCTTCAAGCGCCATAAAAAAATTAATGTCAGCATACCGGCAGGCACGAGCCCTAGATAACCAATGAGCAACGGATAGCGACTGTCCGCATCGTTGAGTTCGCTAAGAAAATCGACTCGGTGATCAAATCCCGGCTCGAAATAGCCGCCGACTACTGCAACTGCCAACGTAATAACGCCAGCGACCAAGCCCGTCAGCGACGTTAATTTTGTTATCGTTTGTTTCATTGGGTGAATTCCTTTTTATTTTTCGCATCCCACGGCGCGCGTTGCGAATGCGGAACATATGACTCAGGGTAAAACCACTTTACGAAAGTTAACAGAACGGCACCGAGCAAAATTACCACGTAAGTGAGCCATGTAGCATCAGGCGCAGAGAATGCCACAATAATAATGATTGCTTGCAATACCAATATCCACGCACAGCGCTGTAACCGCTTCGATTTTCCCACGTGTCACCTCCTTATCTCATTGACGGCATACGATCAGAGTGTAAGAAGAGGATGCGATACATAACAGATTCAGATAAATTGTTATCGAACCGGTACAGATTGCGAATTAGCCATCTGTTATGGCTCCATCATGAATATTCTGTACTGCTTGTTATCGTATAGAGGCGCGCATGACGACGCTGTATAGCCAAATTGCAACTCGCATTATTCAGGACATCGACCGCGATCTTTATCGACCGGGCGAACGGCTGCCCGGTGTAAGACAACTTGCCCAGCAGTACCGAATCAGCATCTCTACTGCGCTTGAAGCATGCCGCTTGCTTGAAAACCAGGGGCGCCTTGAGGCCAGACAGCGCTCCGGTTTTTTTGTGTGTACGCAAGACATCGATAACGTCGAAGAACCGGCAATATCAAATCCACCCAAACGCCCCAGTCTCGTCAAAGGACAAGAACTTGCACTGCATTTAGTGAAAGCGGCCAATAATCCAAAGCTGATTTCATTTGGCGCCGCCGTACCAGCAGCGCAGTTTCTTCCTACCAGCGCCGTGAATGCCGCATTAAAACGCGCGTTGCGTGATCATGACTTACGCGCTTCGATGTATGAGTTTCCGCCAGGCGATTTGAATCTGCGCCGACAAATTGCACGACACATGACGCGAATGGGTTGCGAGGTTTCGCCGGAAGAAATTGTCATTACTAATGGCTGTCAGGAAGCACTTGTTCTTGCATTGCGTGCACTTACCGAACGCGGCGATGTGATCGCGGTGGAATCACCCACCTATTACGGCCTGTTTCAAGTGCTCGACCTGCTCGGCCTCAAAGCGCTCGAAATCCCCACGCATCCGCGGGACGGGATAAGCATCGAAGCGTTGGAATTTGCGCTGGAGCAGTGGCACGTCAAAGCCGTGATCGTTACGCCGAATTTTAGTAATCCGCTCGGCGGCTGTATGAGCGATGAGCGCAAACGCGGCCTCGTAAATTTGCTACGAAAAAAGAAAATCGCACTCATCGAAGACGATGTTTATGGCGATTTGGGGTTCGAAGGCAAACGTCCGTCCGTAGCACGAAGTTTCGATCCGACTGGGGAAACAGTGATTCACTGCAGTTCATTTACGAAAACGTTGGCGCCGGGGCTGCGCATTGGCTGGATCGTCGCCGGACGTCTGCAGGAGCGAATCGAATATCTAAAATACGTAATGAATCTAGCTGCGCCGACGGCGGCGCAATTAGCCATAGCCGATGTACTCGAACAGGGCCGATACGATCGCTATCTACGACAAGCCCGCCACGATTACGCGCTTGCAGTAAACCGCATGATGCGGGCTGTCGAGCGCCATTTCCCCGAAGGCACACGCGTCACGCAGCCTGCGGGCGGGTTTGTGTTGTGGGTTGAGTTCGCGAATCATGTCGATGCGGAAGTGCTGTACGAGCAGGCGTTGGCGCTCAATATTTGTATTGCACCGGGGCCGATGTTTTCGGCATCGCGCAAATATCGAAATTTTATTCGCCTGAATGCAGCGGTGACGTGGACACCGAAAACGGAAAAAGCGCTCGTTAAATTAGGCCAACTGGTTGCGGCATTTCGCCCGTAGCTTTTCTGCGCACACAACTTTTGCTTAATGTGTGGCTGCTTACCCGCAAATCACAATACTTTCTGCGCCGTTATCACACCGGCAATACTTTCGAGCGGAATAATTTTATCGGCAGCGCCGCGTTTTACCGCTTCTTTCGGCATACCGTAAACAACGCATGTCGCTTCATCCTGCGCCACGGTGTGCGCACCGGCTTGTTTCATTTCGAGTAACCCGGCGGCGCCATCGTCGCCCATGCCAGTCATGATGATGCCGATCGCATTTTTGCCCGCGCATTTCGCCACCGAACGAAACAGCACATCGACCGAGGGACGATGTCGATTAACGACTGGACCATCGATCACTTCAGCGATGTATTGCGCGCCACTGCGTTTCAACAGCAGATGTCTGCCGCCGGGCGCAATCAATGCGCGACCGGGAATTACGCGATCGCCGTTTTGCGCTTCCCGCACTTCAATTTCGCAGAGACTATTCAAGCGCGATGCGAATGCAGCGGTGAATTTTTCAGGCATATGCTGCACGATCACGATACCTGGGCACACGCGCGGCAATGCGGTAAGAACAACCTCCAATGCCTGCGTGCCACCGGTGGAAGTGCCGATGGCAATCACGCGGTCGGTGGTTTCCGCCATCGCGTGATGCGAACTGACGGGCGCGAGAATCGCGTCGGCGGTTAATTTCGGTTTCACCATTGCGGCGGCGCTGGGAGCCGCTGCCAGTCGTTTCGGATTTGCGCACGCCGCTGCACGTACCGCGCGAGTAATTTCGGCGATCGAATCGGTGAGAAATTGTTTCAAGCCGATTTTGGGTTTGGTAATGATGTCGACCGCGCCGGCCGACATCGCTTGCATCGTCGTTTCCGCGCCCTTTTCGGTCAGCGTCGAACAGATCACGACGGGCGTCGGATGTTCGCTCATCAGTTTGCGTAGAAAGGTAATGCCATCCATGCGCGGCATTTCGACATCCAGCACGATCACGTCAGGCCACTGCTTTTTCATTTTTTCAAGCGCGAAAATCGGATCGGGCGCGGCACCGATCACCTCGATCTGCGGATCGGTTTTCAGCAAATCGGTGAGGACTTGACGCACCACGGCGGAGTCGTCCACTACCATCACTTTAATTTTATTCATGGTGCCTCCGCCGTTTGCATTGTGTTGCTGTGTTGGCGCAGCCAGACATCGCCGCTGCCGATTTCAAAAATAATCTGCCGATAACCATCGCCGCCCACATGATCCGCAATCGCGACAAAACGGTGCTGTGCAAGCAACTGCTCCGCCACTTCGATATTGCGCGAGGCAATATTCATCGGCTTGCCGCGACTTGCCGTGTTCGATTTCACCAACATATTGCCGCCGCCGAATACCTTGACTTGATAATCGCGCGGATCGGTATGCGCGTCGGCAATTTCACGTAGCAATAAAAGTACCGCCTCGTCGGCATAGCGACCATCAAACGCATCGGCGCTGGGTTGACCGCGCGTGGGCAGCAGGTAATGGCACATGCCACCGATTTTTTTGCGCGCGTGCCAAACGGTGATCGCGACGCACGATCCGAGCAATGTGCGAATTCGCGTATTGCGATCGCCAAAATAGACTTCGCCCGGCTGCAAAAAAATATCGATAGCCGCCGGTGGCAATCGCATTGTCACGGCTTCCTGTATATCGACGGCGACACTGTCTTCAATGCGCTGGTGATGCCGTTCAGGCTCTCCGAATGACTCACGATGAAATAACCACCGCTACGCAACATCGGCAGCATGCGCGCAATCACTTGCTGCTTGGTTTTCGCATCGAAATAAATCATGACATTGCGCAGAAAAATCACATCGAACTCACCGAGCGACGGTAACGCTGTATTCAAGTTGATCTGCCGAAACTGCACGCGCTCGCGCAGTGGCTTATCGATCAGAAACATGCCGTGCTGGCTGCCGATACCCTTCAAGCAATATTTAGTCAGGTATTCGCGCGAAATATCCTTCGCACGCTCGATCGGATACAGACCGGCACGCGCCATATCCAATACGCGCGTGCTGATATCGGAACCGAGCACTTCCCATGGGCGCTCACCGAGCACCGCAGCCATCACCATCGCGATCGTGTAAATTTCTTCACCGCTCGACGATGCGCCGCTCCAGATTCGAATCGGCCGCGATACTGTTTTCAGCGGCGGCAAAATCGTATCGCGCAGCAGATCGAAATGTTTCGGTTCGCGAAAGAAATACGTTTCGTTAGTGGTGAGCAGATCAACCGCGACCTGCAATTCGTGCGATGTTTTTGGATTTTGCAGCAGCGCGAAATATTCGCCGTAACTGGCGAGTCGGTAATGGCTGACGCGTTTTGCGAGGCGACCGCCGACCAGCGCTTTCTTTTCCTTGGATAAGCTGATACCGGCGATCTGATAAATCATCGACTGAAACTGGATGAACTCCGGCTCGGTCAGCGCAACTTGCATAACGGTTATTCGTGCGGAGTTGATTCCGCCTCCGCGTTTTCTTCGATGCTGGCCAGCATCGCCATTTCGTCGAGCGACAGCACCCGATCGACATTCAAAATAATAATGAAACGATCATCGGCTTCGACCATGCCCTGAATGAAATCGACGCGGATTTTGGCGCCGAATGCAGGCGCCGGCTGAATCGCGCTAGCCGGAATATCCATCACCTCGCTGACGCTATCGACAACGATACCGACGTCCTGCTTTTCTCCGTCGTTATCCATTTCGATGATAACAATGCACGTGCGGCGCTCGACATCGGCCTGAGCGCGCCCAAAGCGCGCCGCCAGATCGATGACCGGCAACACTTGTCCGCGCAGATTGAGCACACCGCGAATGAAATCCGGCATTAACGGCACTGCGGTCAAATTACCGTACTCAATAATTTCCTTGATCACCAGAATGCTGATCGCAAACGGCTCGCCCCCCACCTGAAAGGTGAGGAACTGCTGCAGCTGCTCTTGCACTTTCGCAGCTTCACGTTTTGCCGGCTGTGCCATTGTTCGTTCTCCTCGTCACTTAGAAACGGACGAATTCTTTCTCTGCAACATTCGCATCGGCTGCGGGCTTGTTCGATACGCGATTCAATGTGACGACTTGCGCGGCGTCTTCGGTCGCTTGCGCCTCGTCTTCGGCTGCAACGCTTTCGCTGGTGCGGAAAAATTCCATCAGCTTCTGCAACTGCTCGGCTTGCGTCGTCATTTCTTCCGACGTGGCGGCCAACTCTTCCGATGCCGAAGCGTTTTGTTGCGTCAATTGGTTGAGCTGGTTCATCGCCGTATTGACTTGCGCAACACCGGTCGATTGCTCTTCGGATGCCGCCGCGATTTCCTGCACCAGATCCGATGTTTTGTTGATGGCCGGTACGATTTCATCGAGCAGTTCACCCGCCTGCTCGGCCAGCGTCACGCTGTTACCTGCGACTTCGCCAATTTCACGCGCGGCCACCTGCGCACGCTCGGCGAGTTTGCGCACTTCCGCTGCAACAACGGCGAAGCCTTTGCCGTGATCGCCGGCACGCGCCGCTTCGATCGCAGCGTTCAGCGCGAGCAGATTGGTTTGATACGCGATGTCATCGATGATGCCGATTTTCGCGGCAATCGCTTTCATCGCCTGCACGGTTTGTTTCACCGATTGACCACCTTCGGTCGCTTCGCGCGCGGCTTTTGTCGCCATACCGTCGGTGACTTTTGCGTTCTCGGCGTTTTGCCCGATCGATGCAGTCATCTGCTCGATCGACGCGCTCGTTTCTTCAACGCTTGCTGCCTGTTCGGACGCGGCCTGCGACAGCGATTGCGCAGTGGCGTTCACCTGATCGGACGCGCTCGACAAACTGTCCGCCGACACGCGTACGTTGCCGATAATTTGCGAGAGCTTGGTGACCATGTCGCCCAT
>CBFHCK010000161.1:0-6129 GCA_965653955.1 uncultured Spongiibacteraceae bacterium | reverse complement strand
CACTTTCCCATTTTAATCACACGACACCAAAACCAGGCGGGGAGGCAGTACCGTTTTTGGGACCGTGGGCGACACGGATGTCGCCGACGAGCTACATGGACGTACTTGTTGCGTGTCTCAAAAACGGTACTGCCTTCACGCCGAATAGGTGCACCGACGGAAGAGTACACCAATTTAGTATTGATTTTAATACCCTACCAAATTAGTATTCTATTCCCTAGCCAACCTCCCATTTCCTTCGCCTGCTGTGCGGGAGATAGCCAATGTCCGATGCTGCGAAAATCAGCGACTCCGCCGCCACGCTCGATGAGCTCGTTCAAAGCGAGTACGAGCACGGCTTCTATACCGATATCGAAGAAGACCGCATTGCGCCCGGCCTCAGCGAGGACGTTGTACGCCAGATTTCGGCGAAGAAGAATGAGCCCGAGTACATCCTCGAATGGCGCCTCGCCGCGTACCGTAAATGGCGCGAAATGCCGCTGCCGGATTGGGCATTGCTGAAGATCGCACCGATCGATTTCGAGGCAATTACCTATTACTCAGCGCCGAAGTCGATGGCCGACGGTCCGAAAAGCCTGGATGAAGTCGATCCCGAGCTGGTTCGCACCTACGAGAAACTCGGCATTCCGCTGCACGAACAATTGATGCTGGCCGGCGTCGCAGTCGACGCGGTGTTCGATTCGGTGTCGGTGGCGACAACCTTCAAGGACACGCTGTCCGAAGCCGGCGTAATTTTCTGCCCGATCTCCGAAGCGGTGCATCTGTACCCCGAACTGATCAAAAAGTATTTGGGCAGCGTCGTACCGCAGACCGACAATTTTTACGCGGCGCTGAACTCGGCAGTATTCTCCGATGGTTCATTCGTTTACATCCCCGAAGGCGTGCATTGCCCGCTCGAACTATCGACGTATTTCCGCATCAACGCGCAGAACACCGGTCAATTCGAACGCACGCTAATCATTGCCGACAAAGGCAGCTACGTGTCGTATCTCGAAGGCTGCACCGCGCCAAAGCGCGACGAAAATCAATTGCACGCAGCCGTGGTCGAATTGATCACGCTCGATGACGCCGAAATTAAATATTCGACGGTACAGAACTGGTATCCCGGCGACGAAAACGGCAAAGGTGGCATTTACAACTTCGTCACCAAGCGCGGCGCATGTCTCGGTGCGCGCTCGAAAATTTCGTGGACACAAGTTGAAACCGGCTCGGCAATTACTTGGAAATACCCGAGCGTGATTTTGCGCGGCGACGACAGCGTCGGCGAATTTTATTCGGTCGCGCTGACCAAGCACATGCAACAGGCCGACACCGGCACCAAGATGATTCACATGGGCCGCAACACAAAAAGCTCGATCATCTCGAAAGGCATTTCCGCCGGCCGCAGCCAGAACACCTATCGCGGTCTAGTGCGCATCAATCCGCGTGCGGAAAAAGCGCGTAATTACACACAATGCGATTCGCTGCTAATCGGCAATCAATGCGGCGCGCATACGTTTCCGTATATCGAATCGAAACAGCCGAGCGCGGTCATCGAGCACGAGGCGAGCACATCGCGCATCAACGAAGAACAATTGTTCTATCTGCAAAGCCGCGGCATCGATGCCGAACAAGCGGTGGCCATGATCGTCAACGGCTTCTGTAAAGAAGTGTTCGATCAATTGCCGATGGAGTTTGCGGTTGAAGCGCAGAAACTATTGGAAATCAGTCTCGAAGGCAGCGTCGGTTAAGCGCGCGTCGTCAACAATTCATTTGAGAAATTGCTTATGTTGAAAATCACCGATTTGCACGCCGCGATCGACGGCAAGGAAATTCTGAAAGGCCTGAGCCTGGAAATTCCGACTGGCGAAGTGCACGCGATCATGGGCCCGAACGGCTCCGGCAAGAGCACGCTAACACGCGTACTCAGCGGCGATCCGCGTTATGAAGTATTGAGCGGCAGCGTCGAACTCGACGGCGAAGACCTGTTAGCGAAACCGGCCGAAGAACGCGCACGCGCCGGATTATTCCTCAGCTATCAATATCCAGTCGCCGTGCCCGGTGTCAGCAATATTCAATTTCTGAAAGCGGCGGTGAATGCGCGCCGCGAAACGCTCGGCGAAGGCCCGCTCGATGCACTGCAATTACTCGAACGCGCGCGCGAAGGTTTGAAGCACGTCAATCTCGATGACAGTTTTTTGCAGCGCGCAGTGAACGAAGGCTTTTCCGGCGGCGAAAAGAAACGCAATGAATTGTTGCAGATGTGGCTGCTGCAACCGCAGCTGTGTCTGCTCGACGAGGCCGATTCGGGTCTCGATATCGATGCGCTGAAAGTTGTCGGCGATGTCGTCAACAGCATGCGCGATCCGCAGCGCAGCTTTTTACTGATCACACACTACCGCCGTTTGCTCGATCACATTCCGCCCGATCACGTGCATATTCTGTCGGCGGGCAAAATCGTCGCGAGCGGTGGCATCGAACTCGCCGAAGAACTCGAACGCAGCGGTTATCGCGGCATCGCCGCCTAACGTTGCATAAAGAGTGACGACGATGGGAACCGCAGTGAACGTACTCGAACAATACACCGCGCTAATCGATGCGCGGCTGCATCAGCGCCGCGATCCGGCATGGCTGCGACAATTGCGCGAAACCGCGCTCGCGAATCTGCAAAAACGCGGCGTGCCGAATAAACGCTGGGAAAGCTGGCATTACAGCGCGCTCGATTTCTGGCTGACACAATTCAGTGAGCAACACAGCCTCGCGCCCATCACGCCGGATGAAACCGCGCCGCATACCGCACTCGATATTCCCGACGGACATCTGCTGCATTTCAATCACGGCTATTTGATCGATCAGCAATTGCAGCACGACGAGCGCGATGCGTTTTCGTTGTTGCCGCTCAGCGAAATGCACGAACGCGATCATGCGGAATTACTGGAATGGCTGCGCACCACGCAACATGCCGATCCGCTCGCCGATCTCGCCACTGCACTGGCGCCGGAAAGCTGGGTGTTGATGATCGAGCAGGGTACGCGCGTTAAACATCCGATCGTAATTTCGCATCGCAACAGCCAACCCGGCAGCCAGATCAGCCAGTTAATCGTGTGGGCGCGTGCGAACAGCGAAGCGACCGTGGTCGAACATTTTTCGTCGAGCACGAACGATGTCGCGCTGCATTGCGCACATATCGCCACCAAACTCGACGCGAACAGCAAACTGACTTACGCACGCATCAACCGCGACGGCGAACAATCGCAACATCTCGGCGTGCTTGAAAGTCGTATCGCACGCGATGCGCGTCTGCAATTGCAGGTGATGGAAAGCGCAAGCGCCGAGCATTTGCGCAATCGCATTCGCAACGGCATTTATGTGCAGCTCGCCGAGCCGAATGCCGAATTTATCGCGCGCGGTGCGTTTGCCGCCAGCGATCAGCAGCATATCGATTATCACTTCACCGTCGAGCATTTAAGCGATCACGGTCGCAGCGATATTCTGATGCAGGGCCTCGCTACCGATCGCAGCCGCGGCATCGTCAACGGCCGCATTTATATCGCGGCGAATACGCGTTGCAATGACGGCCATTTCACCACCCACAATTTATTACTGTCGGCCGATGCGGAAATCGACGCGAAGCCCGAACTCGAAATCTACGCCGACGAAGTGAAATGCGCGCACGGCGCGACGGTCGGCCAGCTCGATGAAGAACAATTGTTGTATCTGCGTTCACGCGGCATCGATCGCGAACAGGCGATCGCATTGTTGACCGAGGGCTTTTTGAAAGCGGGCTTGCTCGATAGCGGCAATCACGCCTTGAACGAATTTTTTACCGAGCAATTGCTCGTCGCATTACCGAGCAGCGGAGCGTAATCAATGAATGCCTCGTCGCCTTCTATCGCGTTCGATCCCGAATTGATTCGCCGCGATTTTCCGGTACTCGATCAACAGGTGCACGGTCGTTCACTGGTTTATCTCGATAACGCGGCAACGACGCATAAACCGCGCGCGGTCATCGAAGCCGTTGCGCGTTATTACGAGCACGATAATTCGAATGTGCATCGCGGCGTACACACGTTGAGTCAGCGCGCGACCGATCAGATGGAAGCATCACGCGATATCGTGCAGCGCTTCATCAATGCACCGGCGCGTGAGCAGGTAATTTTCACCAGCGGTACGACAGTATCGATCAATCTCGTCGCGCATGGTTTTGCACGCGCATTTTTAAAAGCCGGCGATGAAGTGCTGATTACCGGCATGGAACATCACGCGAACATCGTGCCGTGGCAGCAGGCGTGCGAATTTTCCGGCGCCACATTGAAAGTCGCGAATATCACCGACGCGGGCGAACTCGATCTCGACGATTTCAAAAGCAAATTATCGCCGCGCACGAAAATCGCTGCGTTCGTGCATGTGTCGAACGCGCTCGGCACGATTAATCCCATCGAACAAATGATCGCGCTCGCCAAAGCGGTCGGCGCCGCGATATTAATCGACGGCGCACAGGCGATTGCGCACACGCCGGTCGACGTGCAAAAGCTCGATTGCGACTTTTATGTTTTTTCCGGTCACAAACTGTATGGGCCGACTGGCACCGGCGTGCTGTATGGCAAACGCGAGTGGCTCGATAAATTGCCGGTGTATCAAACCGGCGGCGACATGATTCGCGAGGTTTCGTTCGAACGCACCACGTTCGCGCCGATCCCGAGTAAATTCGAAGCCGGCACGCCGCATATCGCCGGCATCATCGGCCTCGGCGCGGCAATAAATTATTTATCGAGCCTGCCGTGGACTGCTGTCGTCGAGCACGAACATAAACTGCTCGCGTATGCGACCGAGCGCGCACAGCAGATTCCCGGCTTGAAAATCTACGGCACTGCCGCCAATAAAGCCGCTGTGCTGTCGTTTGTGCTCGATGGCGTGCATCCGCACGATATCGGTACGTTCCTCGATTTTGATGGAATCGCCGTACGCGCCGGCCACCACTGCGCGATGCCGGTAATGCAGCGTTTCGATGTGCCCGCCACCGCGCGTGCTTCATTCGCGATTTACAACACGCTCGCCGAAGTCGATGCGTTGATCGCGTCGATTGAATCGGTGCGAAAAACTTTTGCATAGAGATCGAACATGAACCCGGAATTACGCGCGCTGTATCAGGAAATGATTCTCGACCACGGTCGCAGACCGCGGCATTTCGGCGCGCCGGAAAAATTCACGCATAAGCTCGAAGCGTTCAATCCGCTGTGCGGCGATCGTTTAACGCTGTACGCAACACTCGAAGATGGTGCGGTTAAAAATATTCAATTCGACGGTAAAGGCTGTGCGATTTCGGTCGCATCGGCCTCGATGATGTGCGACGAAGTCGAAGGCAAGTCGTGCACGCACGCGGCCGATTTGTTTCACGATTTTCACCAGATGGTGACGGGACAGGCGCCTGCGGGAAAAATCGGACGCCTGGAAATTCTCGCCGGCGTGAAAGATTTTCCGGCACGCGTGAAATGCGCAACGCTGGCGTGGCACACGCTCGACCATATGTTGAAGGGCGATTTCGCTTCGGTATCAACCGAATGAATAGGGGTATCGACCGAATAATTGTCGTCGGCATTGCAGGAGAATCAGATGTCCGTTTCCACGTTTGAGCAATCACAAATTCTCGCGATCGAGCCGGAAGCCGCATTGCATTTGCAGCGGCATTTGCAGAAAGCGCCGAAAGCGGTTGGTGTTCGTATCGGCGTCAAAGACAGCGGCTGTTCCGGCTATGCCTATGTGATGGAACTGACCGAGCAGGTGCCTGACAATCATTTGCGCATCGCCGCGAATGACAATGTCGCGTTGTACGTCGATGTGAAAAGTATTCCCGCATTATCGGGCAGCACTTTGCGGCTGGTGAAAGAGGGCCTCAATGAAACGATCAAATTCGATAATCCCAATGCGGGATCTTACTGCGGATGTGGCGAAAGCTTCACCGTTAATCCCGAAGTCGAAACCCAGCTCGACGCGTGAACGCGCCACGCTGAGTCGCGCCGTCACCGCACTGCGCGTACCGAGCGGTGAAATCGATCAATTGCCGAATGCAGCCGAAGTCATTATCAGTCAGGCGCTCGGCGGCAGCTTTTCCGTCGAATACGAAGGACGCTTGTATCGTATCGATGGCCT
>CBFHCK010000160.1:0-6152 GCA_965653955.1 uncultured Spongiibacteraceae bacterium | reverse complement strand
GCAGGATGTGTTGCCCGACGATATCGAGCGCATCGAGGTCATCAGCGGACCGGGCGCGACGCTGTGGGGCGCCAACGCGGTTAATGGCGTAATTAACATCATTACGCGCAGCGCCGACCAATCGCAGGGCGGCGTAGTGGATGTCGGCGGCGGCAATCTGGAGCGCGGTGGCAGCATGCGTTACGGCGCGGTCAGTAACGATGTCGCTTATCGCGTGTATGCAAAATCGGCCAGTTACGAACCCAGCATGTCGGCATCCGGCGACGAGAACGACGATGAGTGGTCGCGTGCGCAGGCGGGTTTTCGAATTAACTGGGCGGCCGGTGCCGATCGTTTCAATCTTCAGGGCGATATGTCCAACGGCACCGAGGCGCAACCGACGCCCGGCAATACCGAAACCAGCGGGGTTAATCTCCTCGCGCGCTGGCAGCGTTCGCTTGCAGGTGGCGGCGCGTTGCAGGTGCAAACGTATATCGACCGAATGGGGCGCTGGAACACTGGCGATAACAGCGGTTTCGATGTCGAAACATACGATCTCGAAGTGCAACACGAACTACCCGTACTCGCGGCGAATGAAATCATCTGGGGTGCGGGTTATCGGATCGCCCGTTATGCAATCGATCCGCAAATTACGCCGGTGACCTCCCTCCGTTTTGTGCCGCGCTCGGACTCGTTGCAGCTGTCGAATATCTTTATCGAAGATACGCTGACCATTAACCGGCAATTGAAGCTGGCGCTCGGCGTCAAACTGGAAAAGGCGAGCGACGCGGATCTGGCGACGATGCCGAACGTCCGTCTTGCATGGAACCCGTCCGCCTCGACGACCATTTGGTCATCGGCATCGAAGGCCGCGCGCACCGCGACACCATTCGATCGCGATGTGGTAGAAACGCTCGGCGGTGTTTTATTTTTAACGGGCGACAAGAACTTCAAAAACGAAGAAGTCACGGTGTATCAAATCGGCTATCGCACGCAGGCGATACGCAATATGTCGTTATCGATTACCGTGTTCAAAAACGTCTACGATAATTTGCGCAGTATTGAATTCAGCCCCGGCGGTTTACCGTTGCATTGGGATAATCGTATGGAAGGCAGTGCGGTTGGCGCCGATATCTGGGCGTCTTATCAAGTGTTGCCGACGTGGCGGCTCAGTGCTGGGTGGAGCGGTTTGCGCAAGAACCTTCGTTACGAACATGGCAGCAGTGAACTTGGCGGGCTGGCGCAGGCGGGGAATGATCCGTCGAGCCGTGTGTTGCTGCGCTCGTCCGTCGATATTTCGCCGACCACCACCTTCGATATGACGCTACGCGGTGTGCGCGAATTACCGGATCCGCAAGTGTCCGGTTATGTCGACCTGAGCGCGCGCCTCGGTTGGCGTGTTAGTCCCAGCTGGTCGATCGCGTTGACTGGCGAAAACCTGCTGCGCTCGCGCCATCAGGAATTTACCGATGGCAGTTATGTTCGGCGCGGCGTGTTCGCCGAGACAGAGTGGCGATTCTGATGCTGCGCACCGATCAACAAAACCTGCGCAAATTCGCGCTGGCGGCGATGATCAGCCTGCTGTTTTCATTTTCGTCACTCGCTAAAGCCAATGAGCGTTCGCTCGAATATCAAGTAAAAGCCACCTACCTCTATAAATTCCAGCCCTTTGTCGACTGGCCACCAGGCGCATTTCCTACCGACGACACGCCGATCGTTATTTGCATTGCCGGTCGCGATCCGTTCGGTGCATCGATTGACCGTGCAATATCCGACGTAAAAATCGGGTCGCGAGCTGTTGTTCTAAACAGACTTGCCGCTCGCAGCGAAGAATTGCCGTGCCATATTTTGTTTATCGGTGGATCGCAAACCACGATAAAACGCTGGCTGGAGCAAGTGCGAGAAAAGCCGGTGCTGACGGTTACCGAACAAGAGGCGAACAGTAACGAAACAGGAATCATAAATTTTGTGAACGTCAACGGACGTATACGCTTTGAGGTCGATAACGTGCGTGCCCGCGAAGCGGGATTGATACTCAGCACTAAATTGCTGGCGTTGGCGACAGCGGTTAAAGCAGTACCGCAGCGGGCCAGTTTATGAGTGGATTATCCCTAACTAAAGCGCGCACATTACCGCTGATTGCCGGCGTCACAGCGGTGGCGTTATTGCTCGCAGGAATTTTTGCGGTTGTGTGGGAAGAGAGAGCATTTCACAGCGAAAAAATCGCTAGCGCGAATTCGCAGGCACAGCTGCTCGCGTCGATTGTCACCGCAGCCCTCGCGTTTCACAGCGGTAGCGAAGTGCAGGAATATCTCGATGCGCTGCAAACCGACACCGATGTGGAAGCAGCCTCGATTTACGATATCGAAGGCAAACCGATTGCATCCTTCGCGCGTAAAGGTGCGATGCCGCCGGCGCACCTGACTCAGATTTCGTTACCGCTTCTGCAAAAGAATACCTTGACGATTACCGCACCGATTCAACAACGCGGTATGGCGATGGGCACGGTGTATATCCGAAAACAAATGGAACCGTTGCAGCGACGGCTCGCCGTATATGCGGTTGTTGTTGTGTTCACGGTGTTAGCCGCGCTGATCTTATTGGTATTAACGCTGGCGTACATCGCACAAAGAAAATCGGCGAACGAACTTGAATTGCGCGCAGCCGCGTTGGTGTTGTCTAACGAACAGTTACAAACCCAAAGTGCTCAACGCGAAAAAGCCGAGGCCGCCTTGCGCACTGCGCAAAAAATGGAAGCGATGGGCCGCATGACCGGAGGTCTCGCGCATGACTTCAATAATCTGCTGCACGTACTGAAATTAAATCTGACGGCATTGCTGTGGTCGACTGGAGCGGCGGCAAATAATCCCGCACGCGAGCCCATCGATATTTGCTTGAGAGCGATCGACCGCGGCGCCAGCTTGGTACAGCAATTGCTGGCGTTCGGACGCCGGCAGCCATTGTCGCCACGTCCCTTCGATGTGAACGCGCTGATCGAGCAAACCGCTCAATTGATGTATCCGATTCTCGGTACTCGTATCGAGCTGCGCATGCAGTTATCGATGCAACCCTGCATGGCAGTCGCCGATCCGCATCAATTGGAAAACGCCGTACTGAATCTTGCGATTAACGCGCGCGATGCGATGGCTGAGGGCGGCACGCTGACCATCAGCACATCAAAAGAACATATCGACCACGAGGATCATCTGCGTGTTGGCGATTATGCGGTTATCACACTGCGCGACACCGGCAGCGGTATTCCACCGGAATTGCTCGATAAAATATTCGAGCCATTTTTCTCGACGAAGGGCGTCGGCAAAGGTTCAGGTCTGGGGTTGTCGCAGGTTTACGGATACATCAAACAATCGGGCGGTGGCGTTCGTATTCACAGTGATGAAGGGAAGGGTACGCAGGTCACGTTGTTGTTGCCGTGGGCTGAAGCTGTCGAGCAAAAAGAGATAAACCCACCCGAATCGAACACAGAAAAATTACCGTCGGCACTAACGATGCTGATTGTCGAGGATGAGCCGCTGGTGCTGCGTTCGGCGGAAACCTTGATTCAAGGATTCGGCGTCAACACGCTGTCTGCTACCGACGGTAATGCCGCACTCGCATTGCTGCAAAGCGATCGTCACATCGATATTTTGTTTTCGGATATTTTGCTGCCCGGCGGTCTCAATGGATTACAGATTGCGAAAAAAGCATTGGAGTTGCGGCCGTCGATTAAGGTGCTGTTGACCTCGGGGTATGCGGAACAGGAAATCGTCGGTAGTGAAGACATGCTGGCATTCCCATTGTTGAGTAAGCCTTACGGTCCCGCGAATCTGATTGTTGAACTGAAGAAGCTGAAAGTCATGCACTGATTTTTTATCGTGGGCTATCAAAATTATTTTCAGTATTCACCCCATCAACGCCACGCTTTTCACCTGCGCGTATACCTCGGCGCCGCGATGCAAATCTAACAGTGCCACTGAGCGGCGCGTGATGCGAGCGAGAATAATCGAGCCTCCGACATCAAGCCGCAGCAATGCCTGCGCGCTTTGTCCTTGTGTCGAAGGCGATGGCGATAGCGGCTCGATATCGACGATACGCGCCGACAGCACGTTAGTGATCGATGTGTTCTGCGGCCGCTCAAGCGCAATCGATACATCGCGCGCGAGAATGCGCACACGCACCGGATGACCCATCGGCAACTCGCGGAAAGCGACGGTTAGTTGTCCGTTCGGCACTGCTATCTGAGTTAAATGAAATTCGCGATCATGGCCGCTGACATGCCCTTCGATGATTGCACTCGCTTCATCCTGCTGCGCCAGCGGCAAATCAGCGCGCGTCAGCATCTCGTTCAACTCACCCTGCGCAATAACGCGGCCGTTGTCGATCAGCACCAGATGATCGGCGAGCTGCGCTACTTCCGACGGCGAATGGCTCACATAAATTACCGGCATATCGAGCCGATCGTGCAGTTGTTCGAGATACGGCAGTATTTCGGCGCGGCTGTTCACGTCGAGGCTTGCCAGAGGTTCATCCATTAACAGCAATTGCGGACTGCACAACAGCGCGCGTGCAATCGCAACGCGCTGGCGCTGGCCACCGGATAAGGTGTCCGGCATTTGCTTAAGCAGCGGTGCAACGCCGAGCAGATCCACAACTTCATCGAACGCGAGCCGACGCTGCTGGGCGGTAATGCGTTTGAATCCGTATTCGAGATTGCCGCGCACGTTCAAGTGCGGAAATAAACTGGCTTCCTGAAATACATAACCGAGCGCACGCCGGTGCGTTGGCAAAAACTGTTCTTCATCCTGCCAGACAGTGCCGTTAACGCGCACGAAACCATTGGGTGTTTTTTCGAGACCGGCGATACAACGCAGCAACGTGGTTTTTCCGCAGCCCGAATTGCCGAACAGCGCCGTGATACCGCTGCCGGGGATTTCGATATCCACATCGAGTACAAAAGAATTGAGCGCCAGGTTGAAACGCGCGGCGATATGTTTTTGCGCCGTATTCGCGGAATGTCTCATCGCATCACCCGCGCATGACGATCGTTGACCAGATACAGCGCCAACAGCGTAAAAAACGAAAACGCGAGCATGCCGGCGGCGAGCCAATGTGCCTGCGCATATTCGAGCGATTCGACATGATCGTAAATCGCTACCGATAGCACTTTGGTCGAGCCCGGAATATTTCCGCCGATCATTAACACCACACCGAATTCACCGACGGTATGCGCAAACGCGAGCACGGTGGCGCTCAATAAACCATTGCGCGCCAGCGGCAGCGCGATGCTGAGCGCGCGATCCCACGGCCCCGCGCGCAATGTTGCGGCGACTTCAAACGGCCGACGACCGATGCTTTCGAATGCATTCTGGATTGGCTGCAACGCGAAAGGCAGCGAATACAGACACGACGCAATCACCAGACCGGAAAAGGTAAACGGCAATGTGCCGATGCCGAGCGTTTGCGTAAATTGCCCGACCGCGCCGTGCGGACCCAGCAGCAGCAATAAATAAAAGCCGAGCACGGTCGGCGGCAATACCAGTGGCATCGCGAATAACGCGGATAGCGGCTGCTTCATCCACGAACGCGTGCGTGCCAGCCACCAGCCGAGCGGAATCGTAAATATCATCAGCAATAACGTGACCGTCGTCGCGAGCCGCAGTGTGAGCCAGATCGGTTGCCAGTCGAGTGTGGAGATGTTCAACGGGTGTCCTTATCGCGCAGATGAAGTATCGGAAACTTCATAACCCAATTCGCGAATCACGGCAGCCGCAGCCGGCGATCGCAGAAAATCGAGAAACGATTTTGCCGCTGCGGAATTAGCGGCGCGTTGCAATTGCACAGCGGCTTGGTCGATAGGTTGATACAGATTCGACGGCACTATCCAATAACTGCCGCGATCATCCGCCGCCAACGCTTTTACCTGTGCCAGTGCAATGAAACCGAGCGGTACATTGCCGCTGGCGATGAACTGCTGTGTCTGCGAAATATTTTCTCCTGTGATGAATTTCGGTTGCAGTTGATCGAGCAGTTTCAACGCCGTCAAGGTTTCGATGGCAGCCTTTCCATACGGCGCGGTTTTCGGATTCGCAATCGCGATCTTGCTGAATCGATTCGATTGCAAAACCGCGCCGCGATCATCGACATAACCGCGTGTCCCGCTCCATAGCGCGAGTCGT
>CBFHCK010000159.1:0-6186 GCA_965653955.1 uncultured Spongiibacteraceae bacterium | reverse complement strand
ACCGGCGCGTCGAGCAGAAAAGTCACATCGGGGCGCAACTCGCGCTGCACTAATTGTTCGAGTTGTGCGATCGCATCGATATTCAAACCGCGACCGCCGCCCTGATACGCAAACGTCGCATCAGTGAAACGATCGCATAACACCCATTGCCCTTTTGCCAGCGCCGGTTCGATGACATGTGCAATGTGCTGCGCGCGCGCAGCAAATACCAATAGCAACTCGGCGAGCTCGGCGATTGTTTCTGCATGCTTTTGCAATAGCAGCTGACGAATTGCTTCTGCGATTTCAGTGCCGCCGGGTTCGCGCGTGCAGATCAGATCGACACCGGCACTGCGAATCTGCGCGGCGATAAATGCGATATTCGTCGACTTGCCGACGCCTTCGCCGCCTTCGACGGTAATAAATAGCCCGCGTTGAGGAATCATTTGCGCTGCTTTTCGTTTGTTTGATTGGAGGGCTTTGAAGATGCCCGTTTGGGCGCTGCCTGAGTCGATACAGAACCGCTGTCACCACCGGGACGCGAACTGTAGTTCGCACGCCGCTGTTCGATTTGATATTTGCGCACCGCACTTTCGTGCTCATCGAGCGTTGTCGAGAATTGGTGACTGCCATCGCCGCGCGCCACGAAATAAAGCGCATCGCCCGCCGCTGGATGTAATGCTGCTCGAATCGCTGCACGCCCCGGCAATGCTATCGGCGTTGGTGGCAACCCAGCGTGCAAATACGTGTTGTACCGATTATCGGTATTTTGCAGATCCTTGCGCCGTAAATTGCCGTCGTATTGTTCGATGCCGTAAATCACTGTCGGATCGGTTTGCAGCAACATACCACGCTGCAATCGACGCACGAATACGCCGGCGATTTCCTCGCGCTCACTCGCAACACCGGTTTCACGCTCGACAATTGACGCCATGATCAATGCTTCGTACGGATTTTTATACGGAAGATTGTCCGAACGCTGCTGCCATTCCTGCGCCAACACCTGTTGCATACGTCTATGCGCCTGACGCAGAACATCGCGATCGGAGGTCGCGCCGGAAAATAAATAGGTATCGGGAAAAAACCAGCCTTCGGCGTTATCGATATCCGCGGCACTTATCATCGAATCCGGTATGTTCAGGTTTAGCGCCGCCAGCAATTTATCGTTCGGCACTTCTTTTAATTGGTGCTGTAGAAAAGCATCTTTCGCTAGATGGGCGCGCATCTGCGTCAGCGTCCATCCTTCCACCAAGGTCAACGCATGGGTGCGCACGCGCCCCCGCTCCAGCATGTCGAGCAAATCGAGCGGCGTGGTACCCGGCCCTAATAAATATTCGCCGGCCTGGATACGGTGTCCGCGCGCCGAAATACGCACATACAGTTGCATTAATTGCGGTTGCTGCAGGACGCCGCGTGCAGCTAATTCGCGAATGACTTGCGCAAACGAGCTGCCTTTCGGGACATCGAGATTTTGGACTTCGTTAAGCACAAGTGGCGTTATCAGAAATCGCTGAAACTGATGAACAGATACTCCAACGATAACAATCGCCAACAGCGCGATAACGAAGTACCGACGAAAACGGCTACGCAATTTCATTGCGAATCAGATTATCGAGTTGTTGTTGAAGCGCGATCGTAACATCACCTATGGGCTTACGTAGACACTCGATCTTGCGTACGGGCCATATACCCATTGTGCTATTCGTTAAAAACACTTCATCTGCGGCATACAAATCGTCCAGCACCAGATCGCGCTCGAATATCGGCAACGATGATATTTGCGCTTGCTGCAACACGACTTCGCGCATCACACCCGCCACACCGCAACGATGCAATCGAGGGGTCAGTACGTTTTGATTGCTCACCAAAAACACATTGCTGAATGTGCCCTCAATTAAGCGGCCAGCCTGATCGAGCAAAAGACCTTCGGCGATATCGGGATCGCTCCATTCGGCACGTGCAATAACTTGTTCGAGACGATTGAGATGTTTGATGCCGGCAAGCGTGGGTTGCTCCGCCAGTGTTTGGCGACACACCCTGATTGCGACACCGTCGCGTGCACGCGCATCGAAAGGAAATTGTTGCGGGTAAAACAACAGCAATCGGTCGCCGTCGGCAGAACGCATCGCCGCGTAACCCCGCGTAATACTGACACGGGTAACGATGATTTTTAAAATGCCTTCGCAATGGATATTTAGGAGCGCGTCGATTTCATCGCGCAACGCTGCCATATCAATCGCAATATCCAAACGCAGACAATCGCGCTGCAATCGCTGTAGATGTAAAGCAAGAAATGGCGCGCGACCGCTACTGATTTTTATCGTTTCGAATAAGCCATCGCCGTAGGCAAGTCCGCGATTCGATAACAGCGCATCGTCGATCGCTTTACCATTGCGCCACGCGAACATGATCGGCAGCGCTACGATAAACGGGAGAACAACAAACTGCCGTTGGTACCACCGAAACCAAACGAATTACTCAGCGCATGCTGAATATTCATCGGCTGCGCCGTGTGCGGCACGTAATTTAAATTGCACCCCTCGGAGGGATTGTCGAGATTGATCGTCGGCGGCGCGATTTGATCGCGAATCGCGAGCACACTGAAAATTGCTTCCACTGCACCTGCTGCGCCGAGCAAATGACCGATCATCGATTTCGTCGAGCTGACCGCTACTTTATTGGCAGCGCTGCCCATCAACGTTTCGATCGCGCGACTCTCCGCCAGATCGCCAGCGACGGTCGAAGTGCCGTGCGCATTGATGTAATCGATCGCATCGGCGGACAGGTTCGCATCGCGCAACGTGTTGCGCATCGCCATCAAGGCACCGGCGCCATCTTCTGGCGGCGAAGTCATGTGGAAGGCATCCGCACTCATGCCGAATCCCGTTAACTCCGCATAAATGCGTGCGCCGCGACGTTTTGCGAATTCGTATTCTTCGAGCACCAGCACGCCGGCGCCATCACCGAGCACGAAACCATCGCGATCGCGATCCCATGGGCGACTCGCGCGTTGCGGATCGTCGTTGCGTGTCGACAGCGCACGCGCGGCTGCGAAACCGCCAAGGCCCACCGGTGTGGTTGCCATCTCGGAGCCCCCGACCACCATCACATCGGCATCGCCATACGAAATCAAACGCGCCGCGAGACCAATGCAGTGAGTACCGGTCGTGCATGCGGTAACTAACGCCAGGTTAGGACCTTTAAATCCATATTTGATCGATAAATTGCCGGCGATCATATTGATGATCGATCCCGGTACGAAGAACGGCGAAACGCGACGTGGGCCGCTGGTGTTGATGATGTCCTGGCATTTTTCGATGTTATTGAGACCACCGATGCCGGACCCGATCGCCGCGCCGATGCGATCGGCATTTTCTTCGGTAATGATCAAACCGCTGTCTTCGATAGCCTGCTGCGCCGCAACCATCCCGTATTGAATGAACGTATCCATTTTTCGTGCTTCTTTTGCATCGAAATAGGGTGTCGTATCCAGCTCTTTGATGCTGCCGCTGAAGCGAGTGGTATAGGCGTTTGCATCAAAAGCGGTAATCGGTGCAATGCCGCTGCGGCCAGCGAGGATATTCCGCCAAGTCGATTCAACATCGTTGCCGACCGGAGTAACCATTCCGATACCTGTAACAACCACTCTTTTTTTAGACACAACACACTCCCAACAATACGTTGTCACTATTAACCAGGCGATCAAATACATCTTCCTGATGTATTTGATCTACGCGGCTAAAGCCGCATTAAACGCATCGTGCGTTGACTATTAACTCGGCAATAAAGATCGTCGGGTTAATAGTACGCAGCGACCGATGGTAACGAGCAATTAAAATCGATAAACGATTTTTAAAAATTAATTTACGAACGACAGAAAAAACAAAAGCCGTTCTATTCAACATAGAGACGGCTTTTGCGAGGTATTCACTGCAGAATTACGGCGACCAGCGCCGCCAATTTATTGCAGATTATTTTTGATGTAGTCGATAGCCAATTGAACAGTGGTGATCTTTTCGGCTTCTTCATCGGGAATTTCAGTCTCGAATTCCTCTTCCAAAGCCATCACCAGCTCCACCGTGTCAAGGGAATCGGCACCCAGATCTTCGACGAACGAAGCGGACGGTTGTACGTCTTCTTCTTTTACGCCCAGTTGTTCAGCGACGATTTTCTTGACGCGTTCTTCGATGCTGCTCATGGTTTTTATTGACTCCTAGGTTCAAATAAACTGTTGCCCGCTCGCTGCTCTGCGGGACGCAAACCGTGACAATTAAGTTCGGCAAAAATATTTCGTCGCGGCGGTGAAGGCCGGCATTTTACCCGTTTTTGTCCGCAAGGAAATACGCGGCGCGAAAAATTACTCAAAGTTAATCGGAAAAACTTTCTGAATCAGACACTTATTTAATTTTTAACGACCTATTAGGCCATGTACATGCCGCCATTAACGTGCAATGTTTCGCCCGTTATATAAGCCGCGCCATCGCTAACCAGAAATGCAACGGCCGCTGCGATTTCTTCTGCGCCACCAAGACGACCGAGCGGAATTTGCTTTGCCAGCATATCGCGTTGCTCCTGCGGCAGTTCCCGGGTCATGTCGGTATCGATGAAGCCGGGCGCGACGCTGTTCACTGTGATGGCGCGCGAACCGATCTCGCGGGCCAGCGCGCGCGTGAAGCCATCCATACCGGCTTTGGTGGCGGCTTATTTGGACTGACCGGCGTTACCCATCGAGCCCACTACCGAGCTGATATTAACGACTCGGCCCCAGCGCGCTTTGGTCATGCCGCGCAAACAAGCTTTGGTCACCCGATAAATCGCATTGAGATTGGTATCGATCACCTCGTCCCACTCTTCATCTTTCATGCGCATCAAAAGATTGTCGCGAGTAATGCCGGCGTTGTTGACGAGCACCGTCGGCGTACCGAATTTCTCGGTAATGGTTTTGATGACGTCTTCGATTGCTGCGCTGTCGGTAACGTTGAGCATCATGCCGGCACCGTTAATGCCCGCTTCTTTCAGGCGCGCGTCGATTGCATCGGCGCCCGCTTGCGAGGTAGCAGTGCCGATAACGATCAGCCCCTGACGGCCTAACATTTCCGCTATAGCGCGGCCGATACCGCGACTAGCGCCGGTGACCAACGCTACTTTTTGTTGTTTGTCTGTGTTGTCGCTCATTGTCATCTCCCGCAGTTAATTTGCGAGCGCGGCTTCGAGGCCCGCGCAATCTTCGATACTGAGGCAACCGATATTTTTATCGATGCGCTTGATCAAACCACCGAGCACCTTGCCTGGCCCACATTCGATCGCTGCGGTAATTCCATGCGCGCCAATGTACTCGACACATTGCACCCAGCGTACCGGACTGAAAATCTGTTCAAACAAAATCGCTTTGATTTTTTGCGGATCGGTTTCAGGTTGTGCATGCACGTTGTGCACGACAGGAATGGTCGGCGCCGAAAATTTCAAATCCGCCATCGCCTCTTTCAGCTTATCGCCCGCCGGTCGCATCAAAGAGGTATGGAAAGGCGCGCTTACCGGTAGAGGCAATGCGCGTTTTGAACCGGCTGCTTTACACAATTCAATCGCGCGATCGACCGCAGCGACAGTACCCGCGATAACGACCTGCCCCGGCGCATTAAAATTAACGGCTTCGACAACGCCGCCATCCTTGCTCGCATCCGCGCATATCTGCGCGAGTTGCGCATCTTCAAGCCCCAACACTGCCGCCATTGCGCCCTCTCCAACCGGCACTGCCGTCTGCATGAATTGACCGCGCGCACGCACCAATTTCACCGCGTCGACAAATGCGATCGTATTTGCACAAACAAGCGCGGAAAATTCACCAAGGCTATGGCCCGCAAGCAAGCTCGGTTGAACACCATTTTTTTGCTGCCATACGCGCCATAGCGCAACGCTTGACGTCAACAACAACGGCTGTGTTTTTTCGGTGAGATTCAATTCTTCCTGCGGGCCTTGCTGAATCAATGCCCACATGTCGTAGCCGAGCGCGTCGGACGCTTCGGCGAATGTTTGGGTCACGATCGGAAACGCATCGGCAATCTCAGCAAGCATGCCCACTTTTTGCGAACCCTGCCCCGGAAATACAAAAGCCAATTGGTTGCTGTTCATTGTTGTTTCTCCAGCTTTATTTCACTGTGACGTGCAATTGCATCAAGCAGATTATTCTCAACTGCATTAACTGCCCGC
>CBFHCK010000158.1:0-6268 GCA_965653955.1 uncultured Spongiibacteraceae bacterium | reverse complement strand
GACGCATTCTGCGCGATTTCGATCTAGCCAAAGAAAGACTGGCGCAAGCGTCGGCGGGCCAGCTTGGCACGTTGCGCATTGGATTTCGCGAAACTGCGGCCCGCTCGCCATTGGTATCGCGCTCGATCAGCGAATTTCGCGCGGCTTATCCCACCGTCGAATTGTGCCTAAATCAATTGAATTCGCCGGCGCAGTGTGCGGCACTGCGCGCCGGTGAACTCGACGCGGGATTTATTTATCTGTCGCCCGAACACGACAACGATTTAAAAAGATTGCCGTTGAGCACAGATCGTTTTTATCTGGCGATGCATCGCAGCAATCCGCTGGCGCGTAAAAAATCGATCGCATTGCGCGACTTGATCGACGTGCCGTTTATCTGGCTGGCGCGCTCACGCAACGCGTATTACTCGGATGCATTGCGTCGCGAATGTCTGCGCAGCGGCTTCACGCCGAAGATCATTCAGGAAGCCGATAGCGATGCCACAGCATTAAATCTGGTGGCCGTCGGAATGGGCGTCAGTTTTGTTGTCGCGACGACATCGCCGCCCGCCGATGTCGTGCTTAAGCCTGTATCGGAGCTGAGCAGCACGCTGACGCTCGCATTAGTCTGGGCGGATGAAACACCATCGCAACTGGTAGCGAATTTCGTTGGCACTGCCCGCGATGTGTTAAGTCTTCATTCGACGGCGCAAACGAAATAACCACGTCGCGCTGCAGTATCGACAAAGTGATAGCGATCTCGCCGCAATAAAAAAGCCGCTCGATGAGCGGCTTTTTTATTCTCAATCACTGCGATCAATTGAAAACCGATTCGCCGGTGAGACCGTGTTTCTCCAGAATATCGCGCAGACGGCGCAATGCTTCGACTTGAATCTGACGCACTCGCTCGCGAGTCAGACCGATTTCGCGCCCCACTTCTTCAAGCGTGCTCGCTTCGAATCCGCGCAACCCAAACCGACGGGCGACGACTTCACGCTGCTTCTCGGTCAATTCACCCAGCCATTGCGAAATGCTTTCGCGCATATTCTCGTCCTGCAACAACTCCGCGGGATCGGAAACCTGTTGATCGGGAATCGTATCGAGCAGGGATTTATCCGAATCGGGACCGAGCGGCGTATCGACCGAGGCAACACGCTCGTTGAGCCCAAGCATACGCTTCACATCTTCGACCGGCTTATCGAGCAAATCGGCGATTTCTTCCGCCGAAGGTTCATGGTCGAGTTTCTGTGTCAGCTCGCGTGCAGCGCGTAAATAGACGTTGAGTTCTTTAACCACATGAATGGGCAATCGAATGGTGCGCGTCTGATTCATGATCGCACGCTCGATGGTTTGACGAATCCACCATGTAGCGTAGGTCGAAAAACGGAAACCACGCTCGGGATCGAATTTTTCCACCGCGCGGATCAAACCGAGATTGCCCTCTTCGATCAGATCGAGCAGTGATAGTCCGCGATTCACATAACGGCGCGCGATTTTCACCACAAGACGCAAGTTGCTTTCAATCATGCGCTTGCGGCCGGCTTCTTCGCCTTTCATCGCGAGACGCGCGTAATACACCTCTTCCTCTGGCGTCAGCAATGCAGAGAAACCGATTTCGTTTAGATAAAGCTGTGTAGCGTCGAGGGTTTTCTGCAATCCGACCGTCTGGCTAACGCGGCCGGTATATGTGCGCGTAGCTTTCGGTGCGGGCTCGCTTTCTGCATCGTCGCCACTGTCATTGTCGCGAAGATCATCACGGACCATCAGATCGGCGTCACCCTCAATGGCGAGTTCCAACTCTTCCATGCCCAGGCTCTCAAAATCGCCTCCCCCGAGCTGATCGTCACTTTCGCTTTGCATGGGCTTCACCTTCCTCAAATGATTTTTTTATCGTCCGCTAACATTCTGTCGAGCCTGGTCAATTCTGCGAAAACCGAATTGATTTCTTTAAGCAATGCTGTTCGGCTCATGACTGTTTTTTCGTTCCGTCTCTGGTCTGTCTCGGCCAGACTGGCGCAGACTTTAATAAAAGCTGTCTACGCACAAAATATTTATCAGTATTCGCTTGATTTTATTTGATTTGGCGCATCAAGCCTAGCCTTCATGCTATGCGCAGCGCTCATGCAATGCCAACTATTTTTAGCGAACCAGCAAAATGACAAAAAATTCGACGTTATCGCTTCACCACACCGCTGAGCAGCGGAACAAACCGAACCGGTTCGATTGTGGTGGAAATAATTTCGTCGCCACTTTTATCGATCACGGTCAGCTGCTGCTCGCCATCTTCGCCGACGGGAATGACCAAGCGGCCTCCATCCGCCAATTGATCGATTAATTCTCGAGGGACTTCGCGTGGCGCTGCTGCGGAAAGAATGCCATCGAACGGCGCGTTATCGGGCCACCCCAGACCACCATCGGCAAGACGCAATTGCACATTGTGAATTTTCAACAAACGCAACCGTGCTCTCGCCTTTTCCTGTAGCGGCTGAATGCGTTCGACGCTTAACACCTGTTGCACCTCAGGCATTTTCGCGAGTATTGCAGTTTGATAACCCGAGCCGGTTCCTATTTCCAAAATGCGCGCACGCGGTCCCGTTTGAAATAACAATTCGGTCATGCGCGCCACGATATACGGCTGCGATAACGTCTGCTGATAACCGATCGGCAATGCGCTGTCTTCGTACGCGCGTTGCGCCAGGGCTTCATCGAGAAAAATATGGCGCGGAATGCTGCGCATTAAATCCAGCACCGGCAAACTGCGAATACCTTGTTCCTGCAAACGCTGCATCATGCGATCGCGTGTGCGCTGGGAAGTCATGCCGATCCCTGCGAACGGTTCGAGCGTCAAGGTTCAACTCCTGCGTATTTTGCGTTTCCTGCGCTGAATTGGGTGGGCAGCGAATAATGCGCTAATTCTCGCACAACACTGGTAGCGAAACAGCCTTTCGGCAGCTCGAAGCCGAAGCGCCAAATCCCTTGATCGATGCGCTCGTGCTGCCATTGAGTCGGAATAACGCGTAACGCGCGTCGCGCGCTCTCGATGCCTGCGTCACATAGCAGCGCCGTTAGATCGGCATGCGGAGCCAGACTTTCAGCTTCCAACTGCGCCAGCTCGGCGTTGGGCGCGATATCGCCGTTCACACCGCCGAGCGGTCCGGAAAGATGAAGCGCACCGGCATCGAGACGTGGTAATAATTCTTCGATGTCGCTTTGCATAAACACACTATTGCTGCGATCGAGCATAAATACTTCGCCGGCCATCGGCGTTTGCCAATTATTTCGGCGAATACGCGCAGCCAATACTTCGTTGAATAAAAACGAACGGGCTGCGGACAAATAAAGGCTCGATTGCTGGCGCGGCATGCGGCGCCCTATCGTCATCTGCCGTGCGAGATCGATATTGCGGCCGTCGCGGCCGAAACGTTGTTCGCCGAAATAATTCGGGACGCCGCGTTTTGCGATTAATTCCGCTCGCTGCAACAAGGCTTGCTCATCGCCGCGGACATCGCGCAATACAATATCGAACCGGTTACCACGATGGGTGCCGCGACGTAATTTACGATCATGCCGAACAGCGCGCAGCACTCGCACCGCAGAATCGTTCCAAGTGCTCCAGTCGATTTCACGCTTCAGCAAATGAATACTGAACCACTGCTGTGTTCGCGCACGCTTATCTTTAAGACCGGAATAATTAATATCGCGCTCACGCAGACCGACGAAACGCGCAAGCCGCTGCGCCACATCGGCGGTATTTACATCCACCTTTTCGATCCATAGCCAGAGATGTTCGCCCTGACCGCTTGGCTCAAAGCCGAGTTGCTCCTCGACAAAAAAATCATTTGGCTCGGCGCGTAATATTGCAGTCACCGGCGGTTCGCCATAAGCACCAGGCCAATCGGGCAACGCCATCAGGTTGCGCTCTCAAGCAATACCACTGCATGTGCGGCAAGACCTTCTTCGCGACCGATATATCCGAGACGTTCGGTCGTCGTCGCCTTGATATTGATTTGGGTAATGTCGGTTTCGAGATCGGCGGCGAGGCATTCGCGCATCGCTTGAGAATACTTGCCGATACGCGGCGCTTCGGCGAGCAATGTCAAATCGACATTGCCGATGACATATCCTTGCTGCTTCACGAGCTGATACGTATGGCGCAGCAGCTTGCGGCTAGCGATGCCACGATACGCGGGATCGCTATCGGGAAAGTGTTTGCCGATATCGCCGAGCGCGCACGCACCGAGCAATGCATCGCAGAGGGCATGCAGCAATACATCGCCATCCGAATGCGCAATGATGCCGCGCGAATGCGCTATACGCACACCGCCGAGCGTAACGAAATCGCCATCGCCAAAACGATGCACGTCATAACCATGACCGATACGGAATGCCATCAGGCTGTCTCAATTAAACGTCGGCTAAAAATGCTTGTTTATAAATATTCGGAAAATTGTTGTGGCGCATCAATCCGCGATTGATTGGGCGCCGAGAAAAAATTCTGCCAGCGCTAAATCTTCGGACCGCGTAATTTTAATATTGCGACGCGAACCTTCGATAACTTGCGCCTGCCACCCGAGCGCTTCCACCGCCTGCGCCTCATCGGTGACCACCATCCCCAAGCCCAGACAATGATTGAGTGCGTCGCGCAATAAACGATAGCGAAACAATTGCGGCGTCTGTGCCTGCCACAACCAGGAGCGATCGACGGTTTCTTCGATTTGTCGGGCGGCATCGACACGCTTGATCGTGTCGCTCGCCGGTATCGCCAGCAAACCGCCGACGGGATGCGGCTGCAAATGATCGATCAGGTTTTCGATATCACGAAGGCGGCAGCATGGACGTGCCACGTCGTGTACCAGCACCCACTCGGTTTCGCCGTTTATCGCGGCCAAATGCTGCAGGCCATTCAACACCGAATGGCAACGTTCGGCGCCGCCGTGTGTAACAACGATGCGCGGATCGGAAAATATAGAGAGATCACGCCAGCGTATATCGTCCGGATGTACAACCACGACAATGCGTTGCAACCGCGCGACGTTAAGCAGCAAACGCAGACTGTGTTCAATCACGGTGGCGCCACGCAACGCTTGATATTGCTTGGGCAGCTCCGCGCCGAAGCGACGACCGGTGCCAGCGGCGGGCACTATGGCGCTATAAGTATCCATCGCTAGGTAACCTCTGAAAAACTACTGCGCTCGGTCTATGCGGTGCCGACGGTGCTCGAAATGCTCATTTATTCTCATATAAACTCTGCTTTCTCCGCGCCGGCGGCACCGCATACCCCTTCGCTCGCTACGTTTTTCAGAGCTTCCCTAATATTTATTTGTCGATGACGAGGTAAAACGTTTCGCCGCGCTTGATCATGCCGAGATCGTTGCGCGCGTGTTCTTCGATTGCTTCGAGACCGGAGCGCAAACTGAGCACTTCGCCTTCGAGCATACGATTGCGCGTGATCAATCGATCATTGTGCTGTTGCTGTTGTTCGATGTCGCGCTTGAGCGACGCGATCTGCGCCCAACTGCCTGGGCCGATCCACAAACGATATTGCAGCACCAGAAACATCATGAGCAAAACGATATTGAGCCAACGCAGAGAAATCATATTTTTATTCGCTATCTCTCGGTGATTCGTCGCTGCGCATATTGGGATAAAGGTACGCCGGGTCCAAATAGTGCGGCAAACCTAACATAGTTTGCCGCACGGTGAAATGTTGGAAATGCCTTAGCTTTTAAACTCCGCCCGGCCTTTGTAGGGAGCTTTCGCACCCAGCTCGGCTTCGATCAACAGCAAGCGGTTGTATTTCGAAACGCGATCCGAACGGCAAAGCGAACCGGTTTTGATCTGGCCTGCCGCTGTGCCCACGGCGAGATCGGCAATGGTCGAATCTTCGGTTTCGCCAGAGCGATGTGAAATTACTGCGCTATAGCCAGCGGCTTTCGCCATTTTGATCGCATCGAGCGTTTCCGACAGACTGCCGATCTGGTTGAACTTGATCAGAATCGAATTGGCAATTTTCTTATCGATGCCTTCTTTCAAAATTTTCGTATTGGTCACGAATAAATCGTCGCCGACGAGCTGAGTTTTATGGCCGATTTTTTTCGTCAGATCAGCCCATCCATCCCAATCGCTTTCATCCTTGCCGTCCTCGATCGACAGGATCGGATATTTTGCTGCGAGTGCGGCCAGATAATCGGAAAACTCCGCAGAGGTGAATTGTTTTCCCTCACCGGCAAGGTCGTATTTACCGTCTTTATAAAATTCGCTCGCTGCGCAGTCGAGCGCGAAGGTGATG
>CBFHCK010000157.1:0-6285 GCA_965653955.1 uncultured Spongiibacteraceae bacterium | reverse complement strand
GCGCGTTTTTATTTTTCTATTTATTCGACAACCGAAACCCCATCCACCTTCTGAAATCCCCGCGGCAGCTTATTGCCGCGCCGCCCACGCTCGCCGCGATAATGTTCGAGCTCGGTGAAATTCAGATTCAGATAACGCTTGCCGGAAAATACGCGCACGACGTCTTTCGCAGTAATCACCGCAATCCCCGCCATGAACTCTTCGCGGCTCGCGATTTTTGCACTGGTGATGCCGATAATTTTATTGCCCTTGCCGCGCGCGAGCTGCGGTAATTCGTCGAGCGGGAACATCAGCAAGCGGCCGTCGTTACTGGCAGCGACAACAAATTGCTCACCATCGCCATCGATTAATGCCGGCGCTGACACATGAGAACCATTGGGCAATGTCAGCACGGTTTTGCCGTTGCGATTTTTCGCTTCGAGTTCGCCGAGCGTCGTGACGAAACCATAGCCGGCGTCGGACGCAAGCACGATACGCTGCGCATCGCTGCCCATCAGCAAGCCTTCGAAAGTTGCGCCGGATGGCGGGTTGATACGTCCCGTCAACGGCTCGCCCTGACCGCGCGCCGACGGCAACGTGTGTGCCGCAACCGTGTACGCGCGACCGGTGCTATCGAGAATCAACACCGGCTGATTACTGCGCCCTTTCGCGGCGAATTTAAATCCATCGCCGGATTTATAACTCAACGCAAGCGGATCGATATCGTGACCTTTGGCGGCGCGAATCCAACCCGATTCCGATAGCACCACGGTAACCGGTTCCGCGCTGATCAACTCGTCTTCGCTGAACGCTTTTGCTTCGCCACGCTGCACGATCGGCGAGCGACGATCGTCGCCGTATTCTTTGGCGATGTTTTCAAGCTCGTTGCGAATCAGTTTTTTCAATTTCTGCGCGGAACCGAGCGTGTCCTGCAATCCATCGCGTTCTTTCGCGAGCTCGTCCTGCTCGCCGCGAATTTTCATTTCTTCGAGTTTGGCGAGATGGCGCAATTTCAATTCGAGAATCGCTTCCGCCTGAATCTCGCTTAATTGGAAACGCTCAATCAATCGTTGCTTCGGTTCATCTTCGAAACGAATGATGTGAATCACTTCGTCGATATTCAGGAACGCAATTAAATAGCCATCGAGAATGTGCAGGCGCTGCAGCACTTTATCGAGACGGAACTGCAAACGCTTGCGGGTGGTTTCGGTACGAAATTGCAGCCATTCATTCAGAATCTGCGGCAACGATTTCACCTGCGGCCGGCCGTTGATACCGATCACGTTCAAGTTGACGCGATAGGTGCGCTCCAGATCGGTAGTCGCAAACAAATGCTGCATCACGCCTTCGGCATCGACGCGATTCGAGCGTGGCACCAGCACCAAACGCGTCGGATTTTCGTGATCGGATTCGTCGCGCAAATCCTGAATCATCGGCAATTTTTTCTGCTGCATTTGCTGCGCGATTTGTTCGAGCACTTTCGAACCGGATACCTGATGCGGCAACGCGGTGACGATGATGTCGCCATCCTCTTCGCGCCAGATCGCACGCATGCGCAATGAACCGCGCCCGGTTTCGTACATCGCAAGAATTTCGGTGCGCGGCGTAATCAGTTCGGCTTCGGTTGGAAAATCCGGCCCCTGAATAAATTCGCACAAGGCACGCACGCCGGCATACGGATCATCGAGCAGATAAATGCACGCATTAATGACTTCGCGCAAATTGTGCGGCGGAATATCGGTCGCCATGCCCACTGCGATACCGGTGGTGCCGTTCAACAATACGTGCGGCACACGCGCCGGCAGCATCACCGGCTCATCCATCGTGCCGTCGAAGTTCGGCGACCAATCGACGGTGCCCTGATCGAGCTCGGATAACAATAAATCGGAAAATGCGGTCAGCTTCGATTCGGTATAACGCATCGCCGCGAACGATTTCGGATCATCGGGCGAGCCCCAGTTGCCCTGACCGTCGATCAACGGATAGCGATAACTGAATGGCTGCGCCATCAGCACCATCGCTTCGTACGCAGCCGAATCGCCGTGCGGATGGAATTTACCGATCACGTCGCCGACTGTGCGCGCGGATTTTTTATATTTGGCGCTCGCTTTTAAACCGAGTTCGCTCATCGCATAAATAATGCGGCGCTGTACCGGCTTCAAACCATCGGTAATGCTCGGTAGCGCGCGATCGAGAATGACGTACATGGAGTAATCCAGGTACGCCTTTTCGGTAAATTGACGCAGTGGAAGTTGTTCGATGCCGTCCGCGGTAATTTCAGTCATATCACTCGTCGATGCGATGGATGAAGATGAAGATAAAGTGAATTGCGCGCGCATTATCCCTTGCGAAGGCAGGGCTGCCAACCCGCGCACAATCACTGCTGTGCGTACAAGTCGCCGATTTTTAAGGGTAATTACGTAGTTTCAGGTTGCCGATGGCTGCTTATACTGATCCTGCATCGGGTCATCAACTCACGCGGAAGCCAAACATGTCCAGCGCCAGTAACGTCATCAGCCTTGCCGAATATCGCGATCAGGATATTCGTGAAATTATCGATGACATCAGTGCGCGCGCATTCTTGTTCTTGCGCGATGAAGCCGAAGCGGAAGAAGTACCGATGTATTCGGTGATCGCAGAACATATGCTCGGTTTAGCACTCGTCGTGCAGGCCGTGCAAGGCGCCGATGCCGCGAAAGGTCTTCTTGCCGCTGTGCTCGATAAACTCGATTAGCTCTTTGCTCTCGAATAACTTTTCGATTGCCCACAATTTTTGAGCCGCTCATATGCAGTAACTTGAGCGGCTTTTTTATTTCAACTCGCTGCGTTCAGCCCCACACTTCTCGCAGCGATAAATCGTCACTAATTTTCCCTGTTTCACATCGAACTGCTTGCGCTGCCATATCACCCAACGGTGGTGGCCATTAGCGCATAACGCGCTGCGTTTGGGCGCGGGCTTACGCTTGAATTCGAGAATATCGGCCATTACTCAACCCCTGCATCAGGCTCGCTGCGACGCTACCAAAATTCGCGCGCTGCCACTACCATAGCGCGCCATTGTCAATCAGCCCGGGAATCACCATGCATATCGAAAACGGCTCTGTCGTCTCTTTTCATTACACGCTCAGCGACAGCGACGGCAACACCATTGAAACGAATCGCGATGGCGATGCTGCGGTTTACCTGCACGGCGCGAATAATGTCGTTCCGAAACTCGAAGCAGCCTTCGCCGGCAAAGCGAAAGGCGATCATTTCGAGCTGACGCTGGAACCTGCCGATGCCTACGGCGAAATCAAGCCGAATGCTATCGAACGGGTGCCTGCGAAATACCTGAAACACGCCGGCAAATTACGCCCCGGCCAAGCGGTGCAGTTGAACACCCAGAACGGCATGATGCTGGTGACGGTGGTCAAAGTCGGTAAATTTTCGGTCGATGTCGACAGCAATCATCCGCTTGCCGGCAAAACGCTAAATTACTCGATCAATATCGCCGACGTGCGCGCTGCGACCGATGAAGAAAAAGAACACGGCCATGCACATGGCGTCGGTGGCCATCAGCATTAATCGCAAGTTCACCGCATTTTCAAAATGGCTGTCCACTGCGCAGCCGTCACCGGCATCACCGACAGACGGCTGCCTTTCTGCACTAATGCCAATTCGCTCAGCGCTGGATTTTCTTTCAGCGCTACGAGCGGAATAATCTGTTCGAACGTTTCTTCATGCTGCACATCGACTGCAATCCAGCGCGGTTTTTCGGGCGTGCTGGCCGCGTCGAAATAAATACTTTTGGCGTCGAATTGCGAAGGATCGGGATATGCGCTGCGCGCCACCCGCGCGATGCCGGCAATGCCGATCTGAGCACAACTCGAATGATAGATAAACACGCGATCATCGAGTTGCACCTGATCTCTGAGCATATTGCGCGCCTGATAATTACGCACACCTTCCCAACAAGCGCCTTTATTGCCTAGCGCCGCGAGCATATCGATCGACAATTCGCTCGGCTCGGTTTTAAGCAACCAATAATGCATGATTCGCTCTCAATAAATTAATTACCCGCACAGCTCGATCAATTTTTTCGTCGCAGCCGTGTAATCCTGCGCCTGCGTAATTGCGCTGACTAACGCCACGCTGCCGACACCAGTCGCTGCGACGGTCGCTGCGCGTTCGATATTGATTCCACCGATAGCAGTCAGCGTGTACGCGGGTTTCAGCAAATGCACCCATTCGCGCAACTGATCGACCCCTTGCTCGGAAAATTTCATCTGCTTGGTGGTCGTCGGAAAAATCGGCCCTAACGCTAAATAACTTGGGCGAATGCCATGCGCGCGCGCCAATTCGTAATAACTGTGATTGCTGACACCGAGCCGTAAACCAGCGTTCGCGATCGCTTGTAAATCGGCGGTATCGAGATCCTCCTGGCCGAGATGCACACCATACGCGCGATACTTCAGCGCGAGCTGCCAGTAATCGTTGATAAATAATCGTGCGCCATAGCGCCGACTGAGGATGACCGCTTCCGCGATCTGACGATCCAGTTCGGCGTCGTCGGTATTTTTATTTTTAATACGCAACTGAATAGTTTTAATTCCCAGCGGCAGCAATCGCGCAATCCATTCGACCGAATCGACCACCGGGTACAAACCCAGCTCGCCGTCGCAATCGGGAAAATGCAATTGCGTGTTCGATGTAAATCCGCGCGATAGTACCGGTAAATCTTCGATCCGATTCGGCCAGCCGCTATGCGCAACGGCACCGGGACCGCCGCCGATTTGTACCGCATCGCGCAAGCCGCGCGTCACATACATTTTTGCGAGGACGAGCGCATCGGCCAGCAGAAAGCCGCGCGCAATAGCAGCGGCGATGGCGGCGGATAATGTGCAGCCGGTGCCGTGCGTGTGCACGGTCGCAATGTTTTCTCCGGACAGCCAAAAACCCTCCTGGCCATCGGTCCAGTAATCGAAACGGCGATTATTTACCATTTCGAAATGACCGCCGGTGATCAGCACCGACCGCGCACCCATCGCAACCAAATCTTTTGCGCCCTGCTCGACTTCACGCAAATCACACAGCGAACGGCCGAGCAACGCCTCCGCCTCGGCACGATTCGGCGTTAGCAAATCGACTCGCGGCAATAGTTTTTCGAGCAGAATTTTTTTCGCGTCGCCTTCGAGTAGCGACGCGCCGCTGCTTGCGTGCAACACAGGATCGCACACGACGAAACCGGAGTACCCTTCCAGATATTTCGCGACGCTGGCAACCACATCCGCCGTCGCAAGCATGCCGAGTTTAATCGCACGCGGCAGCATATCGCTGTCGAGCGCATTGATCTGCGCGGCAAAATTTTTACGCGGCGTCGGTTCGATATGACCCACCGCGAATGAATTCTGCGCAGTCAATGCTGTGATAACACTGCAACCGTGTACACCGAAATCGCGAAACGTCGCGAGATCGGCCTGAATGCCAGCGCCGCCGCCGGAATCGGAACCCGCGATAGTCCAGGCGATCGCCTTTTGTTGAGTCATCGAATTATTTTTCGAAATCAATTTATTTTTCGGAATGCCAAAACGGCGTGCCCATAACGGGCGTGCTCGGCTGCGCAGTTTGGCGTTCAGGCATCGCACCGGCTCGATAGCTGTTACGGCCGGCTTCAATCGCGCCGCGAAATGCGGTCGCCATTAATATCGGATCGGCAGCCTGCGCAACGGCGGTATTTAGCAGCACACCATCGAAACCTAATTCCAAGGCTTGCATCGCGTGTGACGGTTTACCGATACCGGCATCGACGATCAACGGTACATGCGGAATTCTCTCGCGAATCGTTTGCAGCGCATAGGGATTCATCAAACCGCGACCAGTACCGATGGGCGCGCCCCACGGCATTAACACCTCGCAACCGACATCGTGCAAACGCTGGCAGAAAACCAGATCGTCGGTGCAGTAAGGAAACACCGAAAATCCTAATTTAATTAATTGTTCAGCCGCGTCGAGCGTAGCGAATGGATCGGGCTGCAAATTGTAATCGTCGCCGATCACTTCGAGCTTGATCCAGTTCGTTTGAAAAATTTCGCGCGACATCTGCGCGAGCGTGACCGCTTCTTTCGCATTGCGGCAACCGGCAGTGTTGGGCAGCAACGTGCGATCGAGCTGGCGAATGTAATCCCAAATCGTGTTGCCGCCACCCTGCTCCGGCGATTGCCGACGCAGCGACACGGTAACGATTTGCGCACCGCTCGCGATAATTGCATCGCGCATAATTTGCGGCGACGGATACAGCGCCGTGCCGATTAAAAATCGGCTCTCAAA
>CBFHCK010000156.1:0-6303 GCA_965653955.1 uncultured Spongiibacteraceae bacterium | reverse complement strand
TGAATCTGATCGCGAGCGAGCCGGATATTTCGCGCGTGCCGATCATGATCGACTAGTCGAAATGGGAAGTGATCGAAGCCGGATTGAAATGCGTACAGGGTAAATGCATCGTCAATTCGATCAGCATGAAAGAAGGCGTGCCGGAATTTATCGAGCGCGCGAAATTGTGCCGCCGCTACGGCGCCGCAATTATCGTGATGGCGTTCGATGAAAAAGGTCAGGCCGATACCGAAGCGCGCAAAAACGAAATCTGCAAACGCTCTTACGACATTCTCGTCAACGAAGTCGGTTTCCCGCCGGAAGATATTATTTTCGATCCGAACGTATTCGCGGTCGCGACCGGTATCGACGAACACAACAATTACGCCGTCGATTTCATCGAATCGTGCCGGTTCATTCGCCGCGAATTGCCGTACGCCAAAATTTCCGGCGGCATCAGCAACGTATCGTTTTCGTTTCGCGGCAATAATCCGGTGCGCGAAGCAATTCACGCGGTATTTTTATATCACGCGATTCGCGCCGGTTTATCGATGGGCATCGTTAACGCGGGCCAGCTCGCGATTTACGAGGACATTCCACTCGAGCTGCGCGATTGTGTCGAAGATGTGATTTTGAATCGGCGTTCCGATTCAACCGAACGTCTGCTCGATATCGCCGGCAAATACGCGGTCGGCGGCGCAAAAAAAGCCGAAGAAGATTTGGAGTGGCGCAGCTGGCCGGTGAAAAAGCGGCTTGAGCATTCGCTCGTCAAAGGCATCACGGCGTTCATCGAAGAAGATACCGAAGCCGCGCGTCTCGAAGCGGAACGCCCGATTCACGTGATCGAAGGGCCGTTAATGGACGGCATGAATGTAGTCGGCGATTTGTTCGGCCAGGGCAAAATGTTTTTGCCGCAGGTCGTGAAAAGCGCGCGCGTGATGAAGCAGGCCGTTGCGTATTTGACGCCGTTCATCGAAAAAGAAAAGCAGGCCGGCAGCCGAGCCAATGGCCGCATTTTAATGGCGACCGTGAAAGGCGATGTGCATGACATCGGCAAAAATATTGTCGGCGTGGTGCTGCAATGCAATAACTACGAGGTGATCGATCTCGGCGTAATGGTATCGTGCGAAGAAATTTTGCGGGTCGCCAAGGAAAAGGATGTCGACATCATCGGCCTCAGCGGTTTGATTACGCCATCGCTCGATGAGATGGTGCACGTCGCGCGCGAGATGCAGCGTTTGAATTTCAAATTGCCATTAATGATCGGCGGAGCGACTACATCGAAGGCGCACACTGCGGTGAAAATCGAACCGCAGTATCACAACGACGGTGTGGTGTATGTACCCGATGCATCGCGCAGTGTTTCTGTCGCGAGCAGCCTGATCAGCCAGGAATTAAAGCCTGCGTTTATCGCCGAGCGTCGCGCGGAATACGAAGCGTTACGCGAGCGCAATGCGAATCGTCAGCCGAAATCGAAACCGATTTCGTACGCGGAAGCGATTGCGCGCGGCGAGCAGATCGATTGGAAAAATTATGTGCCGCCACAACCGCAATTCATCGGCGCGCAGGTGCTCGACGATTACCCGCTCGAAAAATTGATCGAGACAATCGACTGGACGCCGTTCTTCATCAGCTGGGATTTGGCCGGTAAATACCCGGATATTCTCAGCGATGAGAAAGTCGGCGAAGCCGCGCGTAATTTGTTTGCCGATGCGCAAACCATGTTGAAACATATCGTCGACAACAAACTGATCAAGGCCCGCGCGGTATTCGGTTTCTGGCCGGCTGCTCGCGTCGGCGGCGACGATATCGAACTGTACGCAAACGAACAGCGCGATCAACGCATCGCCACGCTGCATCATTTGCGTCAGCAAATCGAAAAACCGAACGGAAAACCCAACCACAGCCTCGCCGATTTTATTGCGCCAAAAGACAGCGGACTGTCCGATTATGTCGGCGCGTTTGTCGTCACCGCAGGTATCGGTGCCGATGAGCTGTCGCAGCAATTCTTAGCTAAACACGATGACTACAGCAGCATCATGGTGAAAGCGCTCGCCGATCGCCTTGCCGAAGCTTTTGCGGAACATTTGCATTTACGCGTCCGTCGCGAGTTCTGGCATTACGCGGCGGACGAACAGCTCGACAATATCGATCTGATCAAAGAGAAATACCGTGGAATCCGCCCTGCCCCAGGCTATCCGGCATGTCCGGATCACACCGAAAAGGCCACGTTGTTCGCACTGCTGCACGCGGAACAAATCGGTGTCGAGCTGACCGAGCATTTTGCGATGAGTCCTGCAGCGAGCGTCAGTGGTTTTTATTACTCGCATCCGCAATCGAGCTATTTCGCAGTAGGCAAAATTCAGCGCGATCAGGTCGAGAGTATTGCCGCACGCAAAGGGTTTTCGGTGGCCGAAATGGAGCGCTGGCTATCGCCCGTTTTAGGGTATGAGCCCGCCGCGCCGCAGGCAGCTAATGGCTAGGAGACGATTAATGAGCAGCGACCACGATAAAGAACCGGAAAAAGCACCCGGTTTGCGCGCGCTTATTGGCAGTGTTTTCGCTGCTGCGTTTGGGGTGCAGAGCAGTAAAAATCACGAGCGCGACTTCAAGCATGGCAAGGCCCGCGTTTTTATCGTCGCTGGAATATTGTTCACACTGCTATTTATGGGAACGGTTTTATCGGTGGTGATGCTGGTACTGAAACAGGCGGGACATTGACGTCCCGCCGATATTACGACGTAGCGGTTTAAAGTCCGTACAACCAGTACACCACTGCACCGACCACCAGGGTGATGATCGCTACCACGGCGATTACATCGGCTTTTCCGTCGCCGGCGTTATTCGAAGCGTTCTGCTCTTGCTGGACCATGAAGTTCACCTGATCAAATGAATGGAATTCGGCGGAGCATAAAAAATTTCTGAAGCGGCGCAGAGTATAAACAACGCTAATGCGAATGGCAGCGTTTTATCGGTGCTGGAGCTATGCGATAACGCGGTTTCCGCATAGCTCCCGGACTTATTTCGTTATAGAAATCCGTTAGTTTTGCTAACACTTCCAATCTGCTAAGGTACGCGCCGGCCTAAGCCCCGGGCCTCTTTTCAAGGTTTGCTATCGATGTATCAATACAATCAACACGATCAACGGTTAGTGGAAGAGCGTACTCGCCAATTCCGCGGACAAACCGAACGCTTCATTGCCGGTGAATTGCAGCCTCTGCAATTCCTGCCGCTGCGCCTGCAGAACGGCCTCTACAAGCAACGCCTCGCTTATATGCTGCGCATTGCGATTCCCTACGGAACACTGAATACAAAACAATTGCGTAAGCTCGCCGATATCAGCCGTCGTTTCGATAAAGGCTTTGGCCACTTCAGCACTCGTCAAAATATGCAATTGAACTGGCCCGAGCTCGAAGACGTGCCGACGATTCTCGAAGAGCTCGCCAGCGTGCAGATGCATGCGATTCAAACCAGTGGCAATTGCATTCGCAATACCACCGCCGATCATTTCTCCGGTGTCGCCGCCGATGAGGTCGAGGATGCCCGGCCGTATTGCGAAATCATTCGGCAGTGGTCGACTTTCCATCCGGAGTTCGCGTTTCTGCCGCGCAAATTCAAGATCGCCGTATGCGGTTCCGATAGCGATCGCGCGGCAATGCACGTACACGATGTCGGCATCGAAATTGTGCGCAACGCTTCCAACGAAACCGGCTTCAAAATATTGGTCGGCGGCGGCCTTGGCCGTACACCAGTGATCGGCGAAGTCATCAATGAATTTCTGCCGAAGCAACATCTGCTGACCTATCTCGAAGCGGTGCTGCGTGTATACAACCAGCTCGGTCGTCGCGACAACAAATTCAAAGCGCGGATTAAAATTCTCGTGCGTGCAATGGGGCCGGATGCGTTTCGCGAAAAAGTCGAAGCGGAATGGGCGTATCTGAAAGACGGTCCGAATACGTTGACGCCGGAAGCGATCGCACATGCGCAATCGTTCTTCCAGCCGCCCGCATACGAAACGCTCGACGGTGTAGCCGCCAATACCGCGCTGCAACAACAAGTCGACGCCAACCCTGCATTTGCGCGCTGGCTCAAATACAACACCGACGCGCACAAGCAAGCCGGTTACCGCATCGTCACGCTGTCGCTAAAAACGACGGGATATGCGCCCGGCGATTGCTCGGCTGAACAAATGGAAGCAGTGGCCGATCTAGCGGATCGTTTCGGCTTTGGTGAAGTTCGTTCAAGCCATTATCAAAATCTGATTTTGCCGGACATTCGCCAGAGCGATTTATTTGCCGTGTGGGAAGAGGCGAAAAGAATCGGCGTCGCAACGCCGAATATCGGCCACCTCACCGACATCATCTGCTGTCCAGGCGGCGATTATTGTTCGCTGGCCAACGCCAAATCGATACCGGTTGCCGAAGCGATTCAGCGCAAGTTCGACGATCTCGATTACGTATACGATCTCGGCGAACTCGACTTGAATATCTCCGGCTGCATGAACGCGTGCGGACATCATCACGTCGGCCATATCGGCATTCTTGGCGTCGATAAGAAAGGCGCGGAGTTTTATCAGATTTCGCTCGGCGGCAATCAGGGTAAAGACGCCTCGCTCGGAGCCATTCTCGGCCCATCGTTTTCGCAAGCCGATGTACCCGAAGTGGTCGCAAAAATTCTGCAAACCTATCTCGATCATCGCACCGAGGGCGAACCGTTCCTCGGCACGTTCCGTCGTATCGGCCTCGACCCCTTCAAGGAGCGCGTATATGCGGCCTAAATTAATCAAGCATGGCGCGGTCATCGACGATACCTGGCAAGTACTGCGCGAAATCCCGGAAGGCAATCTGCCTGATGGGAAAATTATCGTGCCGCTGAATTATTGGCTCGAACAACGCGAGACATTGCTTCAACGCGGTGACGTCGGCGTATGGCTCGGTAGCGATCAACCACCCGCTCCGCTTGCCGATGATTTATCGGCACTCGAAGTCATTGCGATCGATTTTCCGTTATTCACCGACGGTCGAGGCTTTTCGTATGGACGCACTCTGCGCGAGCATTTCCACTACAAAGGCGAAGTGCGCGCGATCGGACAATTCATTCGCGATCAGCTGTATTACCTGAGCCGTTGCGGCTTCGATGCATTTGCCATCGAAACCACCGAGCCTGAAAAAGCGATCGCCAGTTTGAACGATTTCAGCGATGCGTATTCCGCCGGTATCGATCAGCCGTTACCGTGGTTTCGTCGGCATAAATAATCGACTAAAGCGGTCAGCAAGAAAAGTAAATTGCAGAAACAAAAAAGCCGGCAAATGCCGGCTTTTTTATTGGAGCGAGTAATTACAGCGCCTTTTCGAGCTCGGGAACCGCTTCGAACAGATCGGCAACCAAACCATAATCCGCCACCTGAAAAATCGGTGCATCCGGATCTTTGTTGATCGCGACAATCGTTTTGCTGTCTTTCATGCCGGCCAAATGCTGGATCGCACCGGAAATACCGACCGCGACGTACAAATCGGGCGCGACGATTTTGCCGGTCTGACCGACCTGCATATCGTTAGGCACGAAGCCCGCATCGACCGCCGCGCGCGATGCACCCACTGCCGCGCCGAGTTTATCGGCCAGCGAGTACAACAGCTTGAAGTTGTCGCCGTTCTGCATGCCGCGCCCACCGGAGACGATGATGCTGGCCGCAGTAAGCTCGGGGCGATCGCTCTTCGCCAACTCTTCTTTGACGAAACCCGACACACCGGCATCAGCGGCGATCGATACCGCTTCAACGGTCGCGCTGCCGCCTTCAGCTGCAACCGGATCGAAACCAGTGGTGCGCACGCTGATCACTTTGATCGGATCGCTCGACTGTACCGTCGCGATGATGTTGCCCGCGTAAATCGGACGCTTGAATGTATCCGGTGAAACTACTTCGGTGATTTCAGAGATTTGGCCGACATCGAGCAATGCAGCAACGCGCGGCAGGAAGTTCTTGCCGTTCGTGGTCGCCGGTGCGAGCACGTATTGATAGCTCTTACCGAGTTCTGCCACGAGCTGGCCAATGTTTTCGGCGAGCTGGTGCGCATAGGCTGCATTGTCGGCAACCAGCACTTTGCTGACGCCAGCGATTTTTGCAGCGGCTTCCGCAGCGGCGCCGCAACCTTGGCCCGCAACCAATACCGCGATGTCTCCACCGATTTTCTGGGCAGCGGCGACGGTGTTTAACGTAGCGCCTTTGATGCTGGCGTTATCGTGTTCAGCAACGACTAAAATGCTCATCAGATCACCTTCGCCTCGTTTTTCAGTTTCTCGACCAGTTCAGCCACGGTTTTTACC
>CBFHCK010000155.1:0-6367 GCA_965653955.1 uncultured Spongiibacteraceae bacterium | reverse complement strand
AGTTTCTCCCGCAACCGTTCAGCGATGCCGAAATCGCCGCGCTGATCGATCGCGCGATTGCCGAAACGGGCGCTACCGGCGCCGCGGACATGGGCAAAGTGATGGCGATCATCAAACCAGCCGCGCAAGGCCGCACCGATATGGCGGCAGTCAGCAAGCTGGTCAAGGCTCGCCTCGGCTAAAACAAACCGCCCACACTTTCGGGTCGCGCATAGTCGAAACCGGGCATGCGCGCTAAAGTGACGCCTCCCATTATCAGCAGTCCTAACTCTTAAAAAAGCACGCTAATGGCCGGTCGCATTCCGCAAGCATTTATCGATGACCTGCTGGAACGGGTCGATATCGTCGAAGTCATCGACCGCCGCGTGCCGCTGAAAAAAAGCGGCCGCAACTACACCGCCCGCTGTCCGTTTCACGACGAAAAAACCCCCTCATTCAGCGTCAGCCCGGATAAACAATTTTTCTATTGCTTCGGCTGCGGTGCGGGAGGCAATGCACTCGGGTTCGTGATGGATTACGACCGCGTCGATTTTCCGCGCGCCGTCGAAACGCTCGCGAGCCTTGCCGGCCTCGAAGTACCACGCGAAGAACAGCCCGAGCAGGTCACGCGTCAACAGGAACGCCAGCGCGATCTCTATCAAATTCTCGAAGCCGCAGCCCGTTATTACCGCGAGCAGCTGCGCCATCATCCGCAATCACAGCGCGCCGTCGAGTATCTGAAAGGCCGCGGATTGAGCGGCACCATCGCACGCGACTTCGGCATCGGCTTCGCCCCGCCGGGCTGGGACAACCTGCTGCAAACGCTCGGTAAAAACGAAAGCGAGCGCAAACTGCTGCTCGACAGCGGGATGCTCGTCGTTAAAGAAGAAGACAACAAAAGCTACGACCGCTTTCGCGATCGCATCATGTTTCCGATCGTCGACAGCCGCGGCCGTGTAATCGCCTTCGGCGGCCGAGTGCTGAACAACGACAAGCCGAAATATCTGAACTCGCCGGAAACGGCCATTTTCCATAAAGGTCGCGAGCTCTACGGCTTGTATCAGGCGCGCAAGGCGGTACGACATCTGCAGCGCCTGGTCGTGGTCGAAGGTTATATGGATGTCGTTGCGCTGGCGCAGTTCGGGATTCCGTATGCAGTCGCGACGCTAGGCACTGCAACGAGTACCGAGCATCTGCAAAAGGTTTTCCGGCTCTGCTCCGAAGTCGTGTTCTGCTTCGACGGCGACAATGCCGGCAGGCAAGCTGCTCGCCGCGCGCTTGAATCGGCGTTACCGGTCATGGAAGACGGCCGACAAGCACGCTTCTTATTTCTCCCCGAAGGAGAAGACCCCGACAGCCTCGTCCGCGCCGAAGGTACGGCGGCGTTCGAACGTCGCCTCGACTCCGCTCAACCTCTGGCGGACTACCTGTTCGATTCGATCGGCGAAGATATCGATCAAAACAGCCTGGAAGGTCGCGCCCGTCTCAGCAAACTCGCCGCACCGCTGATCGGTAAGTTACCCGAGGGCGTCTTCAAGCAGCTGATGCTACAAGCGCTCGCGCAACGCACCGGCTTAAGCAGCGAGAAGTTGACTTCGCTACTGCACGCGGAACCCGTCGCCGCAACGCAACCCGCGTCAACACAAGAGTTTGCGCCGCGCCAGCGTCGTCCTCTGCCGCCGCGCACCGAAATTCGACGCAATCCAGTGCTGTATGCGACCGGACTTTTATTGCTCCACCCCCGTCTCGCGCAACGAGCACCCGAACCGAGCCAGCTCGGTCATCTCGATGGCGACGCAGCCGCACTGCTGAGAGATCTGCTCGACTTACTCCATAAGCGACCAGAAGCAAACACTCACGTACTGCTCGGCCACTGGTACGACGAACCATGGCGCCATCACGTCGAAGAAGCGTTCAATCAGGTCAGCCTGCTACTCGAAAACGTCGATCAACTGAACCTTGCAACCGAGGAAGGTGTCGAATCCGAGCTGACGGATACCCTCCGCCGACTTGAACAAACTCACGTTGAATTTCAATTAGATGCGCTGTTCGACAAACTTCAGCACGCGGGCTACGCTGAGCTCAGCCCCGAAGAAAAGCAACAACTCACGCAGTTGCTTTCACATAAACACGGGAAATAGTGCCCTGCGGGCATTGCAAATGACACTCCGACACCCCACTTACCTAGCCGGCCATTTCCCGCTTGAGTTATAATGGCGGGCTAAATTTTTAACCCTTTACAAGGGAAAACAGCATGAGTGATACGGAACAGCAGCAATCCCGGCTCAAAGAACTTATTGCCAAAGGCAAAGAGCAGGGATTTCTGACTTACGCAGAGGTCAACGATCATCTGCCGGAAGATATCTCAGACCCCGAACAGGTCGAAGATATTATCCAGATGATTAACGATCTCGGCATTCAGGTGTTCGAAGAAGCACCTGACGCAGATACTCTGCTGCTCGCCGACAACGAATCCCCAGACGATATTGCAGCCGCCGAAGCCGCTGCTGCGCTCGCCGCTGTCGAAACCGAAGCCGGCCGCACCACCGACCCAGTACGTATGTACATGCGTGAAATGGGCACCGTCGAATTGCTCACGCGCGAAGGCGAAATCGTCATCGCCAAGCGCATAGAAGAAGGCATTCGCGAGCTAATGGCCGCGCTCGCCTTCTTTCCCGGAACGGTAAAAAATCTGCTCGATGAGTACGACAAGGTAGGACCGGAAGGTCGTCGCCTGGGCGACATTCTCGTCGGTTATCTCGACCCGGTTGAGCAAGTTGCGCCGCCGACTGAAGAAATCCCGATCGAGGAAGAAGCCGCAGCCGAAGAGGAAGAAACCGAAGGCGCGAGTGACGAAGAAGAAAGCACCGAGAACGGCCCCGATCCGGAAGAAGCTCGCATTCGCTTTACCGCATTGCGCGATCAGTACGAAAAAGTCGAAAAGTCGATCAAGAAAAATGGCCGTTACAGCAAACAGACCGCGAAGGAACTGGTGCAACTCGGCGAAGTATTTAAATTCTTCAAGCTGACACCACGCACATTCGATCCGCTGACCGCTCGTGTGCGCGACACGCTCACTACGATTCGCGAACTCGAAAAAGAAATCATGCAAATTTGCGTGCGCGAAAGCGGCATGGATCGCAAGCAGTTCATTCGCGATTTCCAAGGCAGCGAATCGAATCCGGAATGGGTTGAAAAACACATTGCTGCACGCAAAGGCTATTCGAGCAAGCTCAATCAAAATAAAGATCGCATTCTGTCGGTGCAACAGCGCGTCAAACAGATCGAGGCAGAAACCGATCTTACGATCGCCGATATCAAAGAAATCAATCGCCGCATGTCGATCGGCGAAGCGCGCGCACGCCGTGCGAAAAAAGAAATGGTCGAAGCTAACCTTCGCCTCGTTATTTCTATCGCGAAAAAATACACCAACCGCGGTTTGCAATTCCTCGATCTGATTCAGGAAGGCAATATCGGCTTGATGAAAGCGGTTGATAAATTCGAATACCGTCGCGGCTATAAATTCTCGACGTACGCGACCTGGTGGATTCGTCAGGCAATTACCCGCTCGATCGCCGATCAAGCGCGCACAATTCGCATTCCAGTTCACATGATCGAAACGATCAACAAGCTGAACCGTATTTCGCGACAAATGCTCCAGGAAATGGGACGGGAGCCGACGCCGGAAGAACTCGGTGAACGCATGGAAATGCCCGAAGACAAAGTGCGCAAGGTTTTGAAAATCGCGAAAGAGCCGATCTCGATGGAAACACCGATTGGCGATGACGAAGATTCGCACTTGGGTGATTTCATCGAAGACACGACAATTGCATCGCCAATCGACGCCGCCACCGGCGAAGGTCTGCGCGAAGCAACACGTCAGGTACTCGCGGGCTTAACCGCACGCGAAGCAAAAGTATTGCGTATGCGTTTCGGTATCGAAATGAACACCGATCACACGCTCGAAGAAGTCGGCAAACAATTCGATGTAACGCGTGAGCGTATTCGTCAGATCGAAGCGAAAGCATTGCGCAAACTGCGCCATCCTTCACGCTCCGACCATTTGCGCAGCTTCCTCGACGAATAATTGATTCGTATGCAATTGTGATGAACACAATGCGGCGCCTATAATGGCGCCGCAATTGTTTGGGGCCTTTAGCTCAGTTGGTTAGAGCATCCGACTCATAATCGGCAGGTCCTGGGTTCAAGTCCCGGAAGGCCCACCATTTTCCCCATGCTTGGAATGACAGATTCTAGGCTTCTTACACCCCCGCTCGCTTTCCCGAGCGGCATCGCTGCGTTGACAGCATTCACTGACTTACAGTGAATTCCTGATCGATAATCTCTTGCTCCATTCTTTAGATTAAGCCGGATCGACGAGAAAGCAGATTTCGAGTATTGCTTACGCGTGACAGGATTTTTTTATGCACAACTCGGTATTCGTCGAGCGAATTAGGTTTCGCTTTTTAGGCTAGTGCCGCGGCGCGCAACGGAATGCGGAAATAAAAATTCGAACCGATGCCCGGCTGACTACACACCGCAATCGCCCCTCCCATCAACTCGATTAATTGTTTGCAGATGGCAAGACCTAAGCCGGTGCCAGCCTCGCCAGCCCGAGCAGCACCAACCTGCTGATACTCGGAAAATAATCGAGTTAAATCGTTCGGCGTCGATACCGATGCCGGAATCGATTACGGAAAACTCAATAATGTCATTCGTAAGTGCATCGTCGCCGCGACGCACGTTGAGTTTAATGCTGCCTTTATCGGTAAATTTAAATGCATTACCGATCAGGTTGAATAACACCTGACGCAACCGATACTCGTCGCCTTCGAAGTAATCCGGTAAATCGGCTGCGATATCCGTGTCGAATAGAATCGCGTTGCGCTTAGGATGAACACTGAATATCGAAGCACATTCGGCGACGAGATCGCGCAATGAAAATGTCGATACACTCAGCGCGAGCTTGCCTGCTTCCAACTTGGAAAAATCGAGAATATCGTTGGAGATATGCAGTAAGGCATTTCCCGACGTCTCGATAATATCGATATATTTTTCTTGTTCTTTCGTGAGTGTTGTCAATCGCAACAACTCGACCGGTCCGATAATGCCGTTCATCGGCGAGCGAATTTCATGAGTCATTTTGGCAAAAAAACGCGTTTTGAATTCCATTTTTTCCTTCGCCAATGCCGCACTCTGTAGGCTTTCGTTGTGTTGGGTGCGTAACTCATTAATGCGCTGCCCGTATCCGGCGGCAAAAAACAATAGTGGCGACATATAGGACAATCGCAGCCAGATACCGACATCGGTATAAAGACCCGTATACGCGATATAAATCCACGCCACATTCAAAATGAAAAACAGCATCAACAACGCGCCGGCAAGATAAAAACGCGCAGGCCCATGACCATTAATAACGAGCACACTGAAGATCAACGTATGAATGCATATGGCAGCAACCACCATCAAGATAATGATGTTGCGCATTTGCGGGAATGGAAACCAACCCGCAATCGTAACCGTCGACGTGATGGCGGTAATGATGCATACCCCTGTCAGAATCCAGCGAAAATAGGCGTATGTTTTTAATTGCCGTAAATATTTTGCCGTAAACGCCGCGAGCGCAATGACAGGAAAAATGGCGGCCGCCGCTTGATAGTCCGATCGAAAATACATGATTAATTGATCGGGTATTAGCGGTTGTAACAAACCCTCAAGCAGCGCGCTGTACGCGCCCCAGGTCACCATAAAGAAAATGAAATACGCCGATTCCGATTCGCGACTATAAAGGCTAAAAATAAGGTGATAGAGAACAAGAGCGATCAACCCTCCGTAACAAAGGTACGCGCCGGTGTAAAAAGCGTGTTCTTGTTGCTGGAAGGCGAGACTGGAATAAAGTCGTGGTGCCAGCTGAATGCGTGTTTTCGATTGAACTCTTAGGTAGACATCGACGAGCGCATTCGGCGCCAGCGTCAACGGAAAAGCGATATTGTGGGATTTAATATAACGCTCGCTGACCGGATATGCACTACCTGCTTCCTCGTGTGAAAGTATCTCGCCGCTCTGTCTATCTACAACAAACTGAGTCACATGATCGGGCGCGAAATCACCGATATCGAGCACGACAGCTCGGCGTTCGTCGTGGGGATTAGAGATAGCTATTTTTATCCAAAGAACCTGTTGTTTCTGAAGAAAACCCCAGCGTTGCTGAATGGGTGGATTAAATTGCATCCCGCAAAGACCACTCGCCCTGCTCATCGAGTGCAATGCGCAATACGGGATACAACTCGACCTGCGTTAGATTGGTAGGAATCGGATAAATGTCGTCGGCAACTGTCACGGTTGCGAACAACGCGGAAATAAAGAATAGGTAAGGCAGAAATGCAGA
>CBFHCK010000154.1:0-6372 GCA_965653955.1 uncultured Spongiibacteraceae bacterium | reverse complement strand
GAATTTCCCGGGCTGGAACTCGTCAGTGTTGTTTACGGCGATGACTTGTCGGACAAGTCATATCGGGAAACTGTCGCATTATTAAAACAATACCCCGATCTTGCCGTCATCGTTTCGCCAAGCTCGGTCGGTATCGTCGCAGCAGCAAAAGCGGTGGAAGATCAAGGCGCAACCGGGCGGGTATATGTCACTGGGCTGGGGCTGCCATCCGAAATGGCCGGCCATATTCATCAAGGCACGGTAAAAAGTTTTGCCATTTGGAATCCAATCGATCTCGGTTACGCCGTTACGCACATCTCCGTGCAACTTGCGCAAGGCAAAAACGTCGGCCCGAACACCAGCGTCTCCATCGGGCGTCTCGGCACAGTGACCTTCGATGCCGAAGGTAGTGGGCCGATGGGAGAGCCTTTTGTTTACGATAAATCCAACGTCGATCAATTCTCGCAGATTTTCTAGCGGCGCCAATTCATGACCCCATCTATGACAAATACAAGGGCGATCCATACCGCAGAGGATCAGGCACACCCGATCCTCACCCTGAGCGGCATCAAAAAATCATTCGGCGGCGTACGCGCGCTCGTCAATGGCGAATTACAACTTTTTCCCGGCTCAGTCACTGCATTGATCGGAGAAAATGGAGCGGGAAAATCGACGCTGGTGAAAATTCTCACCGGTGTTTATCAACCTGATGGCGGCGAAATCTGTATTGATGGCAAGCCTGTACACATCCCCTCGCCTACCGTTGCGCAACAACTCGGCATTAGTGTCATCCATCAAGAGTCGGTGGTTTTCGATGCCTTGTCGGTCGCCGAAAATATTTTTATTACCGGCCGTCCGATAAAAAACGGCTTCGTCGATTGGAAAACGATGCGCCGCCGTTCGCGTGAGCTGCTCGAAAAACTCGAAACGCCGATCGACCCCGATACGCTGGTTGGCGATTTGAGCATTGCGCAAAAGCACATGGTGCAGATCGCCCGTGCGCTAAGCCACGACAGCCGCGTCGTGATCATGGATGAACCCACCGCTGCTCTCTCGCATCACGAGGCCGACGAGCTTTTTCGCATCGTGCGTCAATTGCAAAACGAAGGACGCGCACTGTTATTTATCAGTCATAAATTCGAAGAAATTTTTTCGATTGCCGATCGCTACGCCGTGTTTCGCGATGGTGCTGCAATCGGTCACGGCATGTTGTGCGATACCGACACCAATAAATTAATCGACATGATGGTCGGCCGCTCGGTCGAACAGATTTTCCCGAAAGTCAGCGTCGATATTGGTGCCGAAGTTTTGCGCGTCGAGAATTTTTCGCGCGCGCCGGAATTCCGCGATATCAATTTCTCTGTTCGACGCGGCGAAATTCTCGGTATTTATGGTCTGGTGGGAGCCGGTCGCAGTGAAGTAATGCAGGCGCTATTTGGCTTGAATCCCATCGATAGTGGAGCGATTTACATCGACGGTAAACTGACGCGAATTCGCAATCCGGAAGAAGCGATTCGCCACGGTATCGCATTGGTACCGGAAGACCGCCAACATCAAGGTGCGGTATTGACGCTGCCAATTGCCGATAACGTCAGCCTGCCCAGCTTAAAGCAATTATCAAAATTCGGTTTTTTGAAACGCGTCAGTGAATACATCCGCGCAGAGGATCTGCTCGAGCGGTTGCAAATCAAATCTTCGGGCCTGCAGCAGCATGTTCGGGAGCTATCGGGCGGCAATCAGCAGAAAGTTGTATTGGCGAAATGGCTAGGTGTGAATCCGCGCGTATTGATACTGGACGAACCGACAAAAGGCATTGATGTCGGCGCAAAATCCGCTGTCCACCAAATAATGAGCGAATGCGTACAACGCGGCTGCGCAATCATTATGGTGTCCTCGGAATTGCCCGAAGTGCTCGGCATGGCAGATCGCGTGCTGGTTATGAATCGCGGCCGTGTGTGCGCGCTACTCGATCGTGCCGAAGCAACGCCAGAAAATGTCGTTCGCGTCGCCGCGGATGCGTAAGGAATAATGATGAATGTTCGTTCACTGATTTCACATCGCGATGTCGGATTATCGGCGTTGCTTTTGTTATTGCTGGTCGCCATAGCCAGCAAGCTTCCACAATTTATTGCGCTCGAAAATCTGCTCGATGTTTTTGACGATACCGCGATTTTAATTTTGCTCGCACTCGGGCAAATGGCCGTTTTGCTGACACGTGGTGTCGATCTCTCGGTTGCGTCGAATGTCGCATTGTGTGGAATGGCAGCGGCGCTATTGAATCAACATTTTCCGCAATTAGGCGTACTTCCTGTACTCGCGCTGGCACTGATGCTCGGAACGTTGTTGGGCTTGATTAACGGTCTGCTGGTATGGCGGTTACAAGTACCTCCTATCGTCGCAACGCTCGGCACGCTATCTATTTATCGAGGCATGGTATTTGTGTTGTCCGGCGGCCGCTGGGTTAACAGCAATCAAATGTCGCCCGAATTTCTCAACTTCGTGCGTATGGATTTGTTCGGCATTACCGCCTTGTCCTGGGCGGCGATAATGGGTATCGCCAGCGCATTTATTTTTTTGCGCTACACGACGATGGGGCGCAATTTATTTGCAGCCGGTGATCATCCGGAAGCTGCCGCTTACGCCGGCATAGATATCGGTCGCTCTCAATGCATCGCCTTCACGCTATCCGGCGCGCTTGCCGGATTGTGCGGTTATTTCTGGGTATCACGCTTCGCCGTGGCCTACACCGATGTAGCACTGGGTTTTGAATTACAAGTTATTGCAGCATGCGTGATCGGCGGCATTTCGATTGCCGGTGGTATTGGCACCGTGGCGGGCGTTGTACTTGGCTGTTTATTCCTCGGCATCATTAAAAACGCGCTGCCTTTAATTGGCCTGTCGCCATTCTGGCAAATGGCCGTGAGCGGACTGGTCATCACCATCGCTGTCGTCATTAACGCGCGCGCACGTCGTCCGCAAGGACGCACCATTTTGCAGGAGAGCGCAGCATGAATACCGTCGCCACCAAAAACAGCGCGCCCATCAAACAAAAACTTACCTTGCGTTGGGAAACCGTATTAGTTCTCGCGTTAATTCTCGATCTGCTGTTTAACGCCACGCTCTCTCCTTACTTTTTTAATATCGATACGCTGTCGGATGCAACGTTTAACTTCACCGAAAAAGCGATCGTGGCATTGCCGTTGGCATTGCTGATTATTTCCGGTGAAATCGATATTTCGGTGGCGGGCATCATCGCACTTGCATCAGTCGCAATGGGTCTCTGTGCAGAAGCAGGTTTCGGCACGCCGACTTTAGTTGCTGTAGGCCTGATTACCGGCGCGTTGGCAGGCGTCATCAATGGCATTTTGGTGGCCGTGTATCGCGTGCCGTCGATCGTTGCAACCATCGGCACGATGACACTTTTTCGCGGCGCTGCTTATGCCGTGCTCGGCGATCGCGCTCTGAAACATTATCCGGAGGACTTTGCGTTTTTTGGCCAAGGTTATGTCATCGGTGCGATTTCTTTCGAGCTTGTTCTGTTTATCGCACTGGCGTTTTTAACGGGCGTATTGCTTCACCTAACGATCATTGGACGTCGCATTTATGCGATTGGGGCTAATAGTACAGCGGCAATGTTTTCGGGGATTCATGCGCAGCGTTATCGATTCTGGTTGTTTGTTGCTACCGGTATTGCAAGCGGTATCACGGCAATTTTATTGACCTCACGCCTGGGCTCTACCCGCCCATCCATCGCTCAAGGCATGGAACTCGAAATTATCAGCATGGTGATTCTCGGCGGCGTTTCAGTGAATGGCGGCAGCGGGACGATTATTGGCGTTGTACTCGCAGCAATGCTGATGGGGTTTTTAACATTTGGTCTCGGGTTGTTAAATATTCCCGGCATCGTCATGTCGATTGTGGTCGGCGTTCTGTTGATCGGCGTAGTTGCTCTGCCGAGGCTTCTGGCAGCGCGCCAAAAAAGATAACTCGCGATTTCTTTGGGGAATGCGCAGTGTTAACTGCGCCCTTCCTCGATAAGAATTTCTTCGCTGACTTTGACTTGCAGTTCTTTTTCGTCGGTCAATTGGATTCGCTTCCATTGTCCATGCCGGAAATACCAGATCGATACCAGCATATTGATCACGGAGGACAGCGGAAACGAAAGCCAGATTCCGTCTTCGCCCATCGCCGTATACTTCGAAATACAAAAAGCGATCGGCAGTTGCACCACCCACACACCGAGTGCTGATAACAGCATAGTGATGAACGTTGCCCCCGCTCCGCGATAGGCACCGCTTAGCGCCAACTGGACGCCAAGCGTGGCGAAAGCGACCGCCATATATCGCAATACGAGAGCGCTCTCTGCAATAAGAGCTGCATCTTCCGGCACAAAAAATCGCACAATAGGCGCGGCAAACACAAAGAACACGATACCGATCGCACCGAGCAGCCACACACTTAGCCACGAAGCGGCAATCGCTATTTTTTCCGCGTTTTGACGATCTCCGGCACCAATGCTTTGCCCAACCAGCGTCGATACCGCCATCGAAATCCCAAATGCGGGAATAATGACAAAGGTAAGGACACGAAAACCAAGGCCATACGCTGCAATCGCCAACGTACCAAAGGTGCTGACCAGAATTGTGGTTACCGTCATGCTGAGCGCCTGCATCGATTGTTCGATCGAAGCTGGCAGGCCGAGGCGAAATACCAATTTGATTAACGGCCAATCGGGGATTAAGTCGCGTGCTTTCAAATGCAGTCCGTAACGCGCGCTAAATAACAAATACATTCCCACTACTGCTGAAACGATTTGCGTGGCCAGCGTAGCGTACGCAGCACCCGCCACGCCTAATGCAGGAATCGCTCCCCATCCATAAATCAATATCGGATCGAGAACCATATTTAGTACGACGCTTGCTGAAACGACATACAACGGAACTTTTACTTCGCCGATACCGCGCATGATCGATTGATACATGGCAAATGCGAACACAAAAACGATGCCCACAAATGAGATACGCATGTAGGAAGCAGCTTCGCTAAATACTTCCGCTTCAACATTCATTAGACGCAAAAGCAAAGGCACAGCCGCGAATCCAACAATCGATAACAACAACGATATCGCCACAACCATTAACAACGTTTGACCCGAAGCATGGTTAACCTTCGCCGAATCGCGAGCACCGGTGTATTGCGCGACGAGAATTGAACCGGCAATCGTCAAACCGCCACCAAGCGACACCAATAGAAAAATAATTGGAAAGCTAACGGAAATCGCAGCAACTGCGTTTGCTCCCAAGCGCCCCAGCCAGAACGTATTGATCAGCTGGTAACTTGTTTGCACCGCATTCGCAAGGATGATCGGTATAGCCAGCGCAAGAAGTTGCCGAAGGATGTTTTTATCGACTCGAAAGGAACTAAGAAAAGCGTTGCGCACGTAACACCAAAAAACATATGAGCGGGCCGTGCATTCTAGCGCGGGTAAGCTCGAAACCAATTATAAAAACCCAAAAACAACAAAGGGCCTTACGGCCCTTTGTGTTTGCTTGTGGCAGATTACAACGAGAAGTTGTATTTGCCGGTGATGCCGAATTGGCGTTCTGGAATCAATTGAACTCCATTATATCCGGATCTTAATGTGGGGTTAATTGTTTCTGAAACCACTCCAATTGGTTCGAAAGTAACGGGGTCTAGCTCTGCACCATACGCAGCCAAAGTAGCTTCTGGGCTGCGACGAATAACCTGCTCTTTATCAAACAGATTTTTAGCCCATACGCTAACCTCCCAGACCTTCTTCGGATCACGCACGCCAACAAACAGGTTCCAGAGACCATAACTGCTGGTATCCAACACGCTGTTTGGCTGTGAGTCATCAGATCGGCGAGAGGAGAAAGAGTACTGAGCGCGAACGAAGCTATCTACAGCACCGAAATGAAGTGTGTATTCGCTGTTTGCACTGACACCCCAGTTAGGCTCACCCGCAAGCCGCCCCTTCGCCTCGCAAGTATTAACACCGACTCCATCCGCATTCGGCGTTGGATTTATCGCTACGCCATTGGCGTCATACAACGTGCAATAAGCGTCGCCATCGGTAAATTTGGCATCGTTATAGGAAACCCCTAAGCCGATTTGCCAATCGTCTGTTAGCAACGCGTCAACTTGCAGCTCGGCGCCTTTGGAGACGGCGTTGGCGTTATAGTTCAGGAAGTCATCGCCTTGGCCGGTGGACCCACCCACTGTACGTACACCTTGTTGCGATCGAGCCAGGAAGTCATGGTATTTTTGATAATAGATGGAACCGTTAACCTGCACTCGGCCATCGGCCAGCCGGCTCTTGAAACCAAGCTCAATGGAATCCGATGTTTCCGGTTCATACTGCGTGAATTCACC
>CBFHCK010000153.1:0-6396 GCA_965653955.1 uncultured Spongiibacteraceae bacterium | reverse complement strand
GTGCTAACGGTATTGCTCAGCGGCAAGGGACAGTAATCGGCATGGCGCAAAGTGAACGAATGCGATTAATGGTTCCGGCATGGCTGCGCGGCTATCGTGTTGAATTGTTGCCGCAGGATCTGCTCGCCGGTGCGATCGTCGCGATCATGCTGGTGCCGCAGAGCATGGCGTATGCGCTGGTTGCCGGTCTGCCGCCGCAGTACGGTATGTACGCGAGCATTCTGCCGTTGGTTGCGTATGCGCTGTTCGGCAGCAGCATGACACTCGCGGTGGGGCCGGTGGCCGTCACCTCACTGATGACTGCAGCTGCGCTGGCGCCATTGGCGGTGCCTGGCAGCGAGAGATATATCGCCGGTGCGGCGCTGCTCGCACTGCTCTCCGGCGCGATGCTGTTTGTGTTTGGGCTGCTACGGTTTGGGTTTCTCGCGAAGCTGCTGAGCAATCCGGTGATCAGCGGCTTCACCTCCGGTTCTTCGCTGCTGATTCTGATCGGGCAAATCAACCCGCTGCTCGGATTGCATGCGCACGGCGATACCACGCTGGCATTGATTGTCGGGCTGCTGCGGGCGAGTGCCGATATTCACTGGCCGACGGCGATGACTGGCGGTGCCGCGCTGCTGTTTTTGATCATGGCGCGCGAATATTCGGCGGGCGTGGCACGAGCACTCGGTATGCGTATGACGACGGCATCGCTGGTGCCCAAGCTGGCGCCGATGCTTGTTGTGCTGCTCGGCATCGCGTGCGCGGCGCACTGGCAGCTGTCGGCGCAGTACGGCATTGCGGTGGTCGGTGCGATCCCTCGGGGTCTGCCGCCGTTGCAGTTACCAAAAGCTGATCTGCCCTACATCAAAGCGCTGCTATTTCCAGCCTTTGCGATCGGTCTGATCAATTTTGTCAGCAGCATTGCGGTGGCACAGGCACTCGCGATCAAACGGCGCGAAAAAATTTCGGCGGATGCCGAATTGCGCGGACTCGGTGCGGCGAATATCGCCGCGGCGATCTCCGGCGGTTTTCCAGTCAACGGTGGTTTCGCGCGTTCGCTGGTCAGCTTCAGTGCCGGTGCGCGTACGCCGCTGGCTGGTGTGATTTCGGCGTTGTTGATGGCACTCGTCGTACTGGCATTTACCGACATCTTCACTGCGCTGCCGGTGTCGGTGTTGGCAGCGACAATCATTATCGCGGTTGCGCCGGTGATCGACATTGCCGCGCTACGCAAGGCGTGGCGTTACGATCGCGCCGACGGGCTGGCGCTCGGTGCCACCGCGCTCGGCGTTATTGTCTTCGGTGTCGAGGGCGGTATCGCGATCGGCATCGGCATCTCGCTGGTGTCGTTGGTGTGGCGCAGTGGGAATCCGCATATCGCGATGCTCGGTCGCATTCCGCTCACCGAACAGTTTCGCAACGTCGAGCGTTATCAAACCGAAACGCTGTCGCATGTGCTCGCGCTACGTATCGATGAAAATCTATTGTTCGCGAATGCGCAGGCGGTGGAAGAACGTGTGCGCGACGAGTTGCAGCGAAATCCTTCGGTCAAGCACGTGTTGCTGGTGTTGTCCTCGGTCAGCCAGATCGACGCGACGGCGCTCGATATGTTGACCGAGTTGAATACGCATTTACACGGCCGCGACATCGATCTGAACCTTGCCGAGATCAAAGGCCCGGTGTTGGAACGGCTGCATAATTCGATTTTCCTAACGCAGTTAACCGGTGAGATATTTGAATCTACGCACAAGGCGTTTCAGCGTTTCAGCGGCGAAGCGGAAGACTTTTCGATTTGAGGAGTGGTGATGAAGCCGATAGCGATCGAGGCGTTTTTTCATGAGCCGACCTTCACGATTTCGTATGTGGTGGCTGATCCGGACAGCGGGCGCTGTGCCATCATCGATCCGGTGCTGGATTACGACGCACACATTGCGCGCACTAGTACCGAATTTGCCGATCGTATCGTTGCGTTCGTGCGCGAACGCAATTACGCGCTCGACTGGATTCTGGAAACGCACGCGCATGCCGATCATGTTTCGGCAGCGATCTATCTGCAGCAACAGCTCGGCGGTAAAACGGCGATCGGCGAACACATCACGCAGGTGCAGCAGGTGTTCGGCAAAATCTTCAACCTTGGCGCTGAATTTGCCCGCGACGGCAGCGATTTCGATCGTCTGTTGGGCGACGGCGAAACCATCGCACTCGGTGAAAAAGCGATTCGCGTGCTGCACACACCGGGACATACGCTCGGCTGTGTAACCTATCTGATCGATGACGCAGCATTTATCGGCGACACACTGTTTATGCCCGATTACGGCAGCGCGCGCTGCGATTTTCCCGGCGGCGATGCGCGTTCGCTGTATCGCTCGATTCGTGCCATTTTGTCGTTGCCACCGACGACGCGGCTGTTCCTCTGTCATGATTACCTGCCGCCGACGCGCAGCACGTACTGCTGGGAAACCACGGTGGCGGAACAAAACGGGCGGAACATTCACGCGCACGCCGGCATCACCGAAGATCAATTCGTTGCGCTGCGGCAGCAGCGCGATCGGGCGCTGCCGAAACCGCGGCTGCTTTTGCCATCGGTGCAGATCAATATTCGTGGCGGTCGTTTTCCGCCGCCCGAAGCAAATGGCGTCGGCTATTTGAAACTTCCACTCAACGTTCTTTGATCGCGAGGATATCGCCATGTCGCTACAGCAACTGACTCAAATCGGCCCCGACCTGTGGGTCGGCCCCCAACTACAGGCGGAGGATTTTGCGCAAATCGCAGCGCAGGGATTTCGCTCGGTGATCAACGCGCGTCCCGATAACGAAGCGCCGGATCAGCCCGAGTCGCAGCTGTTGCACGAGGCAGCGGTGAAAGCGGGTTTGGCGTACGAATATCTGCCGGTCATTCCGAATCAGATCCGCGAACAGGATGTGATCGCGTTTGCCAACCACCTCGATGAATTACCGAAGCCGACACTCGCGTTTTGCCGCACCGGTAATCGCTGCTCGATATTGTTTTCGATGGCGAAGGCGCGGCTCCAGTGAAAAACATCGGCCGTATAGCGAGCTGATCGAGAACCATTTATCGAGCGCGGTAACGGAATTTTGTTATGACAGCGTAAAACAACTCTGTGTAAAATCAGGCCCGGTATCAATCAGTCACAACCCCCTTATTCGTAACCGTGGAATCGCTGAATTATCAGAGATTCCCAAGATATTGGAGATGGCAAAATGGGCGTACTCGTCGGTAAACCGGCACCGGATTTCACCTGTGGTGCAGTATTGGGCAACGGCGAAATCGCCGATAAATTCACGCTGAGCGAAGCGATCAAAGGCAAATACGGTCTCGTGTTTTTCTATCCGCTCGACTTCACCTTCGTATGTCCGTCCGAGCTGATCGCACTCGACAACCGCATCGACGCATTCAAAGCGCTCGGCGTTGAAGTCATCGGCGTATCGATCGATTCGAAATTCACTCACACCGCATGGCGCAACACGCCGATCGACAAAGGCGGCATCGGCCAGGTGAAATACACGCTCGCGGCTGACATGAGCCACGATATCGCGCGTGCATACGATGTCGAAACGCCGAACGGCGGCCCGGCTTTCCGCGGCGCGTTCATCATCGACAAGAAAGGTGTTGTGCGTTCGCAGATCGTCAACGACTTGCCGCTCGGCCGTAACATCGACGAATTGGTACGTCTGGTTGAAGCGCTGCAATTCCACGAAGAGCACGGCGAAGTGTGCCCAGCGAACTGGAAAAAAGGCGCTCAGGGTATGAAAGCAAATGCCGAAGGCGTGGCTTCCTATCTCGCACAGAACGCATCGAAACTGTAATTTTTCAGTTTTTGCGCAATAAAAAAGCCGGTAGCGATACCGGCTTTTTTATTGGGGATTTTTCGATAACGCGTTAAAGCATTTCGTCGTCATCGAGCAAATTCAACGGCTGCCAACCGCCGAGTTCGCGCCAGCGATTGACGATCTGACAAAACAGTAGTGCCGTTTTTTCGGTGTCATAAGCGGCGCTGTGCGCTTCCGCGTTATTGAATTCGATACCCGCCAAGCCGCAAGCGCGCGCCAGCACCGTATGGCCGAAGGCGACGCCAGCGAGAGTTGCAGTATCGAATACCGAAAACGGATGGAACGGATTGCGCTTGATATTGCAGCGCTCGGTTGCGGCGAGCAAAAAGCCGAGATCGAAGTGCGCGTTGTGGCCGACCAGCACCGCACGCGTGCAATTGTGTTGTTTCACTTTGCTGCGCACGAATTTGTACAGCTCATCGAACACGATGAATTCGGGTTGCGCGTCGCGGTCGGGATGCAGTGGATCGATGCCGGTGAATTCGAGCGCGGACGGTTCCAGATTGGCGCCCGGAAATGGCTCGACCTGGAACGCGACGGTTTCATCGATGCTCAGATCGCCGCTCTCGTTCATCGTCAGCGCGGTGGCCGCAATTTCGAGTACGGCATCGGTGCGGCAATTGAAGCCGCCGGTTTCGATATCGACGACCACCGGTAAAAAACCGCGAAAACGCAGCGCGAGCGGATGTTTGGTCGGGATGGATTCGGTGCTCATCGACAATTCGCCATCAGTCCGCGATTACCCGCCATTGCAGTGTCTCACCGGCGCGCAATGGCACCAATGTTTCATCGCCGAGTGGTAATTGTTCAGGTACCTGCCACGGTTCGCGGCGCAGCGTAATGCTGTCGCGATTGCGCGGCATACCGTAAAAGTCGGCGCCGTAGAAGCTGGCGAATCCTTCCAACTTGTCGAGCGCATTGGCCTGGTCGAACGCTTCGGCATACAGCTCGATCGCTGCGTGTGCGGTATAGCTGCCGGCGCAGCCGCAGGCAGCTTCTTTTTTATTGCGCGTATGCGGCGCCGAATCGGTGCCCAAAAAGAACTTTGGATTGCCAGACGTGGCGGCTGCGATCAGCGCCTGCTGGTGCGTGCCGCGTTTCAGAATCGGCAGGCAATAAAAATGCGGACGAATACCGCCAGCGAGCATGTGGTTGCGGTTGTACAACAGGTGATGCGCGGTGATCGTCGCGGCGACGGTAGCCGGAGATTCGCGAACGAACGCGGCGGCATCGGCGGTGGTGATGTGTTCGAGTACGACTTTGAGCGCGGGAAAGTCACGCACAATGGCGCGCAGATGCCGGTCGATAAACACTTGTTCCCGGTCGAAAATATCGATGGCGCTATCGGTGACCTCGCCGTGCAACAGCAGCGGCAAACCTTGCTGCTGCATGGCTTCCAGCACCGGATAGATCCGCTTGAGATCGGTGACGCCGGAGTCGGAGTTGGTGGTTGCGCCCGCCGGATACATTTTGGCGGCGAACACAAAACCGGAATTTTTCGCCTCGATAATTTCCTGTGGACTAGTATTGTCGGTCAGGTACAAAACCATCAACGGTTCCACCTGCCGCGGGCAGCGTTGCTGCGCGGCGTTGATGCGGTCGCGATAGGCGAGTGCTTGCGCGGTGGTGAGAACCGGCGGTACCAGGTTCGGCATCGTAATCGCGCGCCCGAAATAACGCGCCATCGCCGGCACAGTGTCATTCAGCGTGACGCCGTCGCGTAAATGGACATGCCAATCGTCGGGGCGGGTGATACGAAGCTCATTCATAGCGGAAAAAACGGGAAGCTGACTGGGAAATGCGTGAAGCGCGCATGCTACAGGAATCATCCCTAAAAGTATTGGTTGCGGTCTTTATGCGGTTGCGGCTCTCTAAGTGGCTATTGGGACGATTGGTTGCGATAGCGTTGTTGACGTGCAGCGGTGTCGCGCGCGCCGAGCTATTCATGGCGCCGCTGGTGCGCGCGGAATGGCATGTCGAGCGCTCATTATTGAATTGTCGTCTGCGTCAAACAGTGCCGCGCTACGGCGATGCCGTTTTCGAAACGCTGGCCGGTGGACGCCGCAGTTTTCAGTTGCGCACCGATAACAATCCGATGGTCGAAGGCGCTGCTGAACTCACTGCGGCGGCGCCGCTGTGGAATCCGCGTCGCAAGCCCATCGCGCTCGGTACCGTCACCATTCAAGCCGGTAAAGTGCCGTTGCGGCTCGACGATGACGCCGCTGATCGGGTGCTCGAATCGCTGCGCAATGGTCTGGTGCCGCAATTCATGCGGCCGCTGCAAGCCAGCGGCGATCCGGAAGCGTCGATGGCATGGCTCGGACTATCGCCGGTCAATTTTTTGCCGGCGTATCGACAGTACCAGGCATGCGTCGCGCAGCTTTCGCCAGTCCCGGTGGAGCAGTTGCAGATTGCAGTGCTCGAATTTGCCGAGATAAAGACCGAGCTCAGTGCCGGAGCGCTGCGGCGTATCGATCAACTGTTGCGTTACGCGCAGGCGGATCGGACTGTCACCGGCTTCGAGCTGATGTCGGTCAGCGCCGATACGCCGCGCCGATTGGA
>CBFHCK010000152.1:0-6419 GCA_965653955.1 uncultured Spongiibacteraceae bacterium | reverse complement strand
TTGAGTTGAACAAACGCCGGCAAGAATGTGGAAATCGATCCGCAGCGTCAACCTTCTTCTTGCCGAAATTTGTTATTTTGCGCCCACTCAAACGATGCTCCCTTTGGAGCTCTATCGAAGCTCGGCTAGTCGTCACGCCTTGCGCCGCATTTCCTCGATACCGAGATTGGCCAACTCATCGGCTATTTCGTTTTCGCGATGGCCGCTGTGACCTTTCACCCAATGCCAGTGCACGATGTGTTTCTGATTCAACTCGTCGAGCTGCTGCCACAAGTCGACGTTTTTCACCGGCGCCTTGGCTGCGGTGCGCCAACCGCGTCGCTTCCATTGTTCGATCCATTCGCTGATACCGCGACGGACGTATTCCGAATCGGTGGTCAACGTGACTTCACAGCGCTCTTTGAGCGCAGTCAGCGCCTCGATGGCGGCCTTCAACTCCATGCGATTGTTGGTCGTCGGATTCTCGCCGCCGTGCAGCGTTTTTTCCTGGCCCTGATAACGCAGCAAAACTCCCCAACCACCGGGACCGGGATTGCCTTTACATGCGCCATCGGTAAACGCTTCGACTTGCTTCATTGGTGGCCGGTCTGTCGTTGGCCGACTGCCGAGGTTGGTTTCGGGACCAGCGGTGTCAGGACTGCTCGCGGTTTCGCCCAGGTTGGTTTCAGCGGGATAAATTTTGCCACCTCTTTAATTGCAGTGATTGCATACACGCCGCCAAGCGGCCATCGGCGCGAGAGAATATTGCTCTCCGACGCAGCGTTCGGCCAATGCGCCGCGCGATGAAGCGGCAAGCGATTGAACCCGTAATCGATACGCTCGGTTTCGAAGCCGAGCAATTGCAGCCAATCGTTCATACGCGGCGCCGATAACAAATGATTGCGCCAGATACTGTTACCGCGCAGCCGCCCCGCTATCATCCGCGCCCCGAATGGCGACCAGGGATTGAAGCCGATCAGCACGATGCGGCCGCGAGGCACCAGTACGCGATGTAGCTCGCGCAACACGGCGTGAGGATTGGTTGCGAATTCAAGCACATGATGCACGACGATCACATCGATACTGTCGCATTCGAACGGCAACTCGCCAAAATCGCACCGAACAAAATGCGTGCGCGAATCGGCGGCATCGCGCTTCGGCCGCGGTGCCGTCGGACCTGCTTTAAAACAGCGTTGCACGCGACAATCACCGAACAGATCGAGCTCGCTATCGATACCGAGCTGCAACAGATAATAACCAAAGCAATCGGTGAGACTGCGATTCAGCAAACGCTGCTCCACGGCAAGAATTGCGCTGCCAAGCTCACTTCCGAACCATGCATGCAGCGAGGGCGCAAGCACATCGAGCGGCGGTTGTTTCTTCCAGATCGGCATCTCGAAATTCCTCACTCAGAGTCGCACTAAAAAGCGTCTTTCTTCGAAACAACATCCAGCGATAATTCGATATCGCCGGTTAATGGTAACTCGCCTTCAGAGAAATGATGACGAGCTCGGTATACCCGCTGTTAGAATGTGTCCCATAACAACAAGGCAACTACCGATTGCCGGGCATTCACTCAAACACTGGCATAAGTCAGTCGCATCTGCCTTTTACCTTAACAGCGCTAACCATAATCCAATTACTGGCTTTGATAAGGATATTTATGTCGACGAAACCAAAAGCAGTGCGCGGTCGTCCATTGTTGTCGCAAACGAAAATTGTCGATAAAGCCGTGGGACTATTACAAATGCTCCCGCTAAAAGAATTGACCATGCGCCGCCTCGCACAGGAACTTGAAACCACCCCGGCGGCACTCTACGCCTATTTTAAAAATCAACAGGATCTATTCAATGCCATTTCCGATCGCGTGATTTGCGGCATCGATTTAACGGATCTGGAACACGAAAGCGATTGGCGTGAAATGCTGCGCAAATGGGCGCGAGCAGTGCGGCAACGACAATTGCAATTTCCTCACGTCATCACGATCGTGCAAGTAAATCCGCATACGCCGGTCGCGTGGTTCGAAATCACCGAGCCGCAATTGTGTGCGCTGCAAATGGCCGGTTTATCCGGTTATCAATTGATGGACACGTCGCGCTGTTTTTCGCGCGTGGTATTAGGCTCGATTTTGAATGAAGTCATGCTCGAGCCCGCAGCGATTCGTCTTGAGCGCGGCGATGCCGATTCGGCGCTGGAACATTTATCGTCGCGCGGACGCGCAGCGATTGAAAATTTGCTGCCGTATCTCGGCGATCAGGACAACGATGCGTTATTTGAATTTACGATCGATTGTGTGATTCGCGGAATCGAATCATCGTTGCCGAATAAATCGTGAAACGATTATCCGCCGTATGTATCGCTATTTGTCGTACATATAAATGAAATCGCGCACTAGCGGATAAACTTCCATTTCCCAGCGTCGACCGCTGAAAACCCCGTAATGCCCCACACCATTTTGCACGTGGTGTTTACGTTTGTATGGGCGCACGCCGCTGCATAATTCCTGCGCCGCCAAGGTTTGGCCGATCGAACAGATATCGTCTTTTTCGCCCTCGATCGTGAACAAGGCCGTGCGCTTGATCAGCTCGGGTTTTACTCTGCGACCGCGATACTGCATCGTTCCGAGCGGCAAATGGTGTTCCTGAAAAACCCGCTGCACGGTTTCGAGATAAAACTCGGCGGGCAAATCCATCATCGCGAAATATTCTTCGTAAAACGTGCGAATCGATTCCGCTTTTTCCTGATCGTCCCGCACCAGGCTCGCGTACATTTCGATGAACGATCCGATATGTCGTCCCATGTTCATGGACATAAACGCACTGATTTGCAAAAACCCGGGATACACACGCCGCATCGCGCCCGGATATCGAAACGGCACGTAACTAACGACAGTTTTTTCAAACCAGCCAATCGATTTCGACATCGCCAGCTTATTCACTTCGGTGGGGTTAACGCGCGTATCGATGGGCCCCGCCATCAAGGTCATCGTAACTGGCTGCGCTGGATTCTTATCCTCGGCCATCGCCGCCACGGCAATTAACGCAGGTACCGTCGGTTGGCATACGCCCATCAGATGCGAACCCGGTCCCAGCAGCTCCAGAAAATTGATTACGTGATCGACGTATTGATCCAGTCCGAACGGACCATCCGATTTGGGCACATCGCGAATATTGATCCAATCGGTAATGTAAACATCGTGATCCTGCAATAACGTCTGGACAGTCGCACGCAGCAATGTCGCAAAATGCCCTGATACCGGCGCCAATACCAAAAGCTTCGGCTGGACGATGTCGCTTACTTTTTTGAAATGCAGCAATTTACAAAATGGGGTGCTTGCAACATCTTCCTCGACGATCGCAATTTCCTCGCCGTTTACCGTAGCCGAAACGATGCGAAATGGCGGACGGTGATGGGTAAGGCCAGCTACTGATGTGACGTCGCACGCAGCACCGATCATCTGTCGCCAAAGCGATTGCATCGGAAATCCACAAGAGGGATTATTAAAAAGAGGCGAGAGCGCTCTGGCAGTGGCTCGGATGGGGTTGGTCATATCCGCGTACATTTGATACATCGGATACATCATGAGGTTTTTCAGCATACCGTTTGGCGCCACTGTTGTTTAAACCGTTTTCACCAAGTCTAACGTACTATTCGCGGTAAGAACTTTCGCTCAGTGTCATTGTTCTTTTATGACGTTAACGTAATTGAGCAACATGCATGCCACGGATGCCGTGTATAACAATGTTGCGGGCACTACGGCTGATCAATTGGTGTAGTAATTGCACTCGGCGTGGATGGTGGTACCACATGTTCATGAAAAGGTTAGTACCGCACCGCCGACTGCACGAGTAACGAAGGGACATTTGATGGCAAAAACGACGCTCACACCAAAAACTATATTGACGATAAGCAGTAAAAATTATTCCTCCTGGTCGCTGCGCGGTTGGCTGCTTACCAAACTTGCCGGCCTACCGTTCGAAGAAAAAACCGTTTCTCCTGACGACCCCGATGTACGCGCAGAAATTCTGCTGCTTTCCTCCTCGATCCTCGTGCCGTGTTTGCATTACGACAACATCAAGATTTGGGACACTCTGGCGATCGGCGAATTTCTCCATGAGCTTAGACCGAACGCGGGACTTCTACCTGATGACCGCGCTGCACGCGCGCATTGCCGTTCTATTTCAGGCGAAATGCATTCGGGATTCAGCGCAATGCGCGCCGCACTGCCGATGAATCTGAAGGCGCATTTTCCGCATTTCAAAATCTGGTCGCGCGCGCAATCGGATATCGATCGCATCACCAGAATCTGGCGCGATTGCATCAGTCAATATGGCGGGCCATATTTGTTCGGCAGCAAGCTTTGCATGGCGGATGCGATGTACGCGCCGGTGGTAACACGCTTTCGAACCTATGATGTGCGATTGGATGATATTTGCGAAAGTTACTGCCAGCAGATCATGGCGCTACCACAAATGCAGGAATGGATAGCGGCCGCAGGACTCGAGCCCGAGGATATCGACGAGCTCGATGCGGAGTTTTAGTGCGACGCACATTAAAATCCGCACCGCTTTATGACAATCGAAACAGCCACTGCGCGCGACGTTAACGCACTCGCGTTCGCATCGTCACGAACTCTTCCGCGGCCGTGGGGTGAATACCCAGCGTGTTATCGAAATCCGCCTTGGTCGCCCCCGCTCGCATCGCCACAGCCAATCCCTGAATAATTTCGCCGGCTTCGGAACCGGCCATGTGAGCGCCGACAACACGATCGGTTTTTTGATCGACGATGAGTTTCATGAATGTTTTTTCGGAATTACCGGCGAGCGTATGTTTAAGCTGGGTGAACCGCGTGGCGAATACCGCAATATCGCCGTAACACTCGCGGGCATCCTCTTCTCCCAGCCCTACCGAAGCCATATTCGGCTGGCTGAAGACCGCCGTGGGAATCAATTGATGATCGAGCGCAGTCGGCTCGCCACGAAATAACGTTTTCGCTACCGCCATTCCCTGTGCAAGCGCAACGGGGGTCAATTCGGCGCCACCAATCACATCGCCAATCGCGTAAATACTCGGAACACTCGTCTGAAAAAATTCATTAACTTCAATGGAACCAGCGTTATCGAGCGCCACCCCAATTTTATCCAGCCCCAGATTGGCAATTCGCGGACGTCGCCCGGTTGCGTAAAACACGCAGTCGGTTTCGATCGACACGTCGTTGCTGAGCGTTACCTGGAGCCCTTCTTCGGTTTTGATAATGCACTCGACGGTGCGCTCAAAATGCAGCTCGACTCCCTTCGCCGTCATCTGCTCCGCAAGATGCTCACGCAATTCCCTATCGAAACCGCGTAAAAATAATTCGCCGCGATGTACCAGATGAGTTTCAACGCCCATGCCGTTAAAAATACCGGCGAATTCGACCGCGATATAACCCCCGCCGACGATGATCATTCGGGATGGGAGCTGCGACAGATGAAAGGCTTCATTCGATGTAATCGCGAATTCCGATCCAGGAAATTCCGGCACCCATGGCCAGCCGCCCGTGGCGATCAGAATATTCCGCGCGCTGAAATTTTTGCCGTTGACGCTCACCGTGTGCGCATCGATCAACGAGGCATGACCACGATAGATTTGTACACCGGCGTCTTCGAGTAAGCGTTGATAAACCGAGTTGAGGCGCTGAATTTCTTTATCTTTATTGGCAATGAGCGTCGGCCAATCGAATACCGGCGCACCAATATCCCAACCGAAGCCCGCAGCGTCGCGGAATACTTCATCGAAATAAGAGCCTTGAACCAAGAGCTTTTTCGGGACACAACCCACGTTGACGCAGGTGCCACCGAGGTAAAGATCTTCGGCGATCGCAACGCGACCACCATATTGCGCTGCCATACGACTAGCGCGAACGCCGGCCGAACCGGCGCCGATGACGAATAAATCGTATTGATATTTGCTCACTGACCATCCCTCTTAATGAGGGGGCAGCTTACCTGAGCATGGCGAGCGGATTAAACCTCGATGTCGACCGACCGACGACGACGTTCAGCGCCCAAACGGCGATCGATAGGTTCTTTTTCGCGTTGGCGACGACGGTCAGGATTGCGTCTGCGCTCGTTACGCGGCGCATCCAAAGTTAGCTTGGATGAGGGAATATCTTCCGGTTCCGCGCGCGAAACAGGTTTAGGCGCACGGTCCAGCTGGGTCACTGACACTGGCGGAATATTACGAACATCGATCATTTTTCGAACCTCCTGAAAGGAGTATCGACCTGAATCGATGAAACTTTAAGCAGGATTGCGATCGACTGCCATGATCATGCGCATGTTGTGACAGATTTCCGGTTCATAAAAAGGGCCACAACTACTTTCTTTAATCGCCGGCAGGGTTGTACCAGTTGAGTCGATCACGCAGCGATACGACTTCGCCGACAATCAGCAAAGTTG
>CBFHCK010000151.1:0-6436 GCA_965653955.1 uncultured Spongiibacteraceae bacterium | reverse complement strand
GTATAACGACGCCGACTGCGAACTCGATTACTTGAGCTCGACAGAAGCGCCCGCTTCTTCCAACTTTTTCTTGGCTTCTTCGGCTTCCGTTTTCTGTACACCTTCTTTCACGGTGCCTGGTGCGCCGTCGACCACAGCTTTGGCTTCTTTCAAGCCAAGACCGGTCAGCTCGCGAACCACTTTGATGACGCTTACTTTGTTCGCGCCAGCACTGGTCAGAACGATGTTGAAATCGGTTTTTTCTTCAGCTGCCGGAGCAGCTGCAGCTGCCGGGCCTGCTGCTACAGCAACCGGAGCCGCTGCAGAAACGCCGAACTTGTCTTCGATGCCTTTGATCAGATCTACCAGATCCATCACCGACATTTCGGAGATTGCATTGAGGATATCGTCTTTGGACAGAGCCATGATTTAACTCCTGATAAGTAAAAAAACTTGTTTGAAAAAAACTATCGTTACGCCGCTTTTTGATCGCGTACTGCTGCGATCGCGCGCGCCACACCGCTCGGAACTTCGTTGAGCGTGCGAGCAAACTTCGAGATCGGCGCCTGCAGAATGCCAGCCAGCATGCCAAGGGCTTGCTCGCGGGTCGGCAGGGTTGCCAGTCGATCGATGTGCTCACCACCAAGCAGTTGCTTGCCTACCGCCAATGCCTTCACTTCAAATTTTTCGTTAGCTTTCGCGAAATCTTTGAAAATGCGGGCCGCAGCTCCCGGATCCTCCATCGAAAACGCCAACAGCGACGGACCTTTAAAGGCCGACTGGGCACATTCGAAATCGGTTCCTTCAACCGCGCGGCGAGCCAGCGTATTGCGCACAACACGCAGATACACATTGGCTTCACGCGCCAGCTTACGGAGTTGCGTCATCTGACCCACGGTGCAGCCGCGCGCGTCGGCAATCACCAGGGAAAGCGCTTGGGCGGCAGTCTCGCTAACGTCGGCAACGATGGCCTTTTTGTCTTCGAGTCCTAAAGCCACTGGATTAACTCCCGGATTTAGTATTGATTCGGCGTCGCTTCGCCCTAAGGACTACCGCGACACCACCATTCGGTGACAATCCAATCCACCATCTGCGTAGGCACCCTGCGTATTTTCGGAACTGCTGAAAAACGCCGGGAGCTTAGATCGGGCATTCACGTTACCGCTGTGAGTGCTCGATACCTACGGTCTTTGACAGCCTTCGGCTCGGTCTCGAATGAGCCTGTCCAAAGACTCCAAAGCTCGTCTGTGATAACCGCCATGTCATCACATTGATCGCGCCGACTTACAGCCGGCGCGATCGAATTTACTTAGCCTTCCAGGCTGGTCTGATCGATCACGATTCCCGGGCCCATAGTGCTCGAGAGAGTGATTTTCTTCAGATAAATACCTTTCGAAGTGGCCGGTTTGGCACGCTTCAGATCTCCCAACAGCGCTTCAAGGTTTTCCTTGATCGCGTTGAGGTCGAAGGTCACCTTACCGATTGCGCCGTGCACGATACCGTTCTTGTCGGCGCGGAAACGCACCTGGCCGGCTTTCGCATTACGCACTGCAGTCTCAACATCCGGCGTAACGGTACCGGTTTTCGGGTTCGGCATCAGGCCGCGAGGACCGAGAATCTGGCCGAGCTGACCGACAACGCGCATCGCATCTGGAGTCGCGATTACGACATCAAACGGCATATCGCCCGCTTTAACTTGCTCCGCGAGATCATCCATGCCAACCAGATCCGCACCCGCCGCTTTCGCTTTTTCGGCATTGGCACCCTGGGTAAATACAGCGACACGAACCACGCTACCAGTACCGTGCGGCAGCGTTGTAGCACCCCGAACCACTTGGTCCGATTTACGTGCATCGATACCCAAGTTCACTGCGACATCAACGCTCTCGGTGAACTTAACGGTCGACAGTTCTTTCAACAGTGCAACAGCATCGGCTATAGCGTACTGCTTACCGGCCTGTACTTTTTCGCGAATCAGTTTTTGACGCTTGCTCAATTTGGCCATTTCACACGCCCTCCACTTCGAGACCAGCGGAACGCGCACTGCCGGCGATGGTACGCACTGCGGCGTCCATGTCGGAGGCTGTCAAATCCGGCATTTTCAATGTTGCGATTTCTTCGAGTTGAGCACGGGTTACCTTGCCCACTTTCTTCGTGTTCGGAGTGCTCGAACCGGAAGTGATGCCAGCCGCTTTCTTCAACAGATAGGTAGCCGGAGGGGTTTTGGTAACAAACGTGAAACTGCGATCGGAATACACAGTGATCACGACAGGCAGTGGCATACCCGCTTCCATCGACTGGGTCTGCGCGTTGAACGCTTTGCAGAACTCCATGATGTTCACGCCGTGCTGACCGAGAGCCGGACCTACCGGCGGACTCGGGTTGGCCTTGCCTGCAGCAACCTGCAGCTTGATATAGGCCTGGACTTTCTTAGCCATGAGATTTCTCCAAATTGGGTGGTTAACGCGCACCGCCAACTTCTGGCGGCAGGCTCCCCGCGAATCATTCGATTCGCATTAACGAAAATGTCAGGCTTTTTCGACCTGACTGAACTCCAGCTCCACCGGTGTCGAGCGCCCGAAAATCAGCACCGCCACCTGCAAGCGACTCTTCTCGTAGTTGACTTCTTCAACTACGCCATTGAAATCGTTGAATGGGCCATCGATGACGCGCACCATTTCGCCCGGCTCGAAAATCGTTTTCGGCCGCGGCTTATCGCCCGATTGCACGCGCTGCAGAATCGCATCGGCTTCAGCATCCGTGATTGGCGCCGGCTTATCTGCCTTGCCGCCAATGAAACCCATTACACGCGGTGTCTCTTTCACCAAATGCCACGTGTCGTCATCCAGCTCCATCTGCACCAGCACATAACCCGGAAAAAACTTGCGCTCGCTTTTGCGCTTTTGACCCGAACGCATCTCGACGACTTCTTCGGTCGGAACCAATACATCGCCGAATTTTTCCTGCATTCCATGCAGCTCGACACGCTCCTTGAGAGAGCTCGCGACTTTCTTTTCAAAGCCGGAATAGGCATGCACTACGTACCAGCGCTTAGCCATACTGCTCCCCTTAACCTAAACCCAAAATGCTTGAAGCGGCCCATCCAACCAATGTGTCGAGCCCCCACAGAATCAATGCCATTAACAGCACAAAACCAAAAACGATCAGCGTGGTTTGCGTAGCTTCCTGACGAGTCGGCCACACCACCTTTCTGATTTCCACCCGCGCTTCTTTTGCGAGCTTCCAGAACTCAGCGCCTTTAGTGGTTTGCAGCGCTATCGCGACAGCCACTATCGCCAACACCAATAACGCAATAACGCGATAGAGCAGCGATTGGTCGTCGAAATAAATATTGCCGCCGACGCCCGCCGCGATCAGCACCACAACCAAAAGCCACTTAAGGCCGTCGAAGCGATTGCTTTCCGTTTCTACTTTGCTATTCATACGTACGGCGCTGACCTACTAATAATTTCAACACGCTTTATTCGGACCAAACGCAAAGCATCTCCCCACCCCGACTCATGTCGCGGCGAAGAGATGCTGGGGAGTGGCAGGCCAGGAGGGACTCGAACCCCCAACCCCCGGTTTTGGAGACCGGTGCTCTACCAATTGAACTACTGGCCTTCTATTTATTACCTTAAGCGACGATTTTAGCGACGACCCCGGCACCGACGGTACGACCGCCTTCGCGGATTGCGAAGCGCAGGCCTTCTTCCATCGCGATCGGGTTGATCAGCGTTACTTCCATCTGGATGTTGTCACCCGGCATCACCATCTCGGTGCCTTCCGGCAGTTGACACGCACCCGTCACGTCGGTGGTACGGAAGTAGAACTGCGGACGGTAACCTTGGAAGAACGGGGTATGACGACCGCCTTCTTCTTTGGTCAACACGTACACTTCGCCCATGAACTTGGTGTGCGGCTTGATCGAGCCCGGCTTCGCCAGTACTTGACCGCGCTCGACGTCTTCGCGCTTGGTGCCGCGCAGCAGTGCGCCAACGTTCTCGCCCGCGCGACCTTCGTCGAGCAGCTTGCGGAACATTTCCACACCGGTCACCGTCGTTTTGGTGGTGTCTTTGATGCCGACGATTTCAACTTCTTCGCCGACCTTGACGATGCCGCGCTCAACACGACCGGTCACAACAGTACCGCGACCCGAGATCGAGAACACGTCTTCGATCGGCAGCAGGAACGGCTGATCGATCGCGCGCTCCGGCTCCGGAATGTACGCATCGAGCGTTTCAACCAGTTTCTTGACGGCGCTGGTGCCGTAGCCGTTGTCGTCTTTGCCTTCAACCGCCAACAGCGCGGAACCGATAATGATCGGGGTGTCGTCGCCGGGAAATTCGTACTGGCTCAACAGCTCACGCACTTCCATTTCGACGAGCTCGAGCAGCTCGGCGTCGTCGACCATGTCGGCCTTGTTCATGAATACCACGATGTATGGAACACCGACCTGACGCGACAGCAGGATGTGCTCGCGGGTCTGCGGCATCGGGCCGTCAGCGGCCGATACCACCAGGATGGCGCCGTCCATCTGCGCTGCGCCGGTGATCATGTTCTTCACATAGTCCGCGTGACCCGGGCAGTCGACGTGCGCGTAGTGGCGAATCGATGATTCGTATTCCACGTGCGCGGTGTTGATCGTGATGCCACGCTCACGCTCTTCCGGGGCATTGTCGATCTGGTCGTATGCCTTCTTCACACCACCATAGGTGTCCGCACAGACAATCGTCAGCGCCGCTGTCAGTGTCGTCTTACCATGGTCTACGTGACCAATCGTGCCCACATTCACGTGGGGCTTGCTGCGCTCAAATTTTTCTTTTGCCACGGCGATGATTCCTCGTTAACAAAATGATTGATTGAAGGATTATTTAACTTTGCTTTTCGCGATGATTTCTTCGGCGATATTGTTCGGCGCTTCACCATACTTCAAGAATTCCATGGTGTAGGTCGCACGACCCTGCGTTGCCGAACGCATATCGGTTGCATAACCGAACATCTCAGCGAGCGGCACCTCGGCATTGATCACCTTGCCGGACGGGCTATCATCCATACCCAGGATCAAGCCACGACGACGGTTCAAGTCGCCGACGATATCACCCATGTAATCTTCCGGCGTTACCACTTCGACCTTCATGATCGGCTCGAGCAATACCGCGCCGCCTTTTTTGGCCAAGTCTTTGGTCGCCATCGATGCAGCGATCTTGAACGCCATTTCGTTCGAGTCGACATCGTGATACGAACCATCGAACACAGCGGCTTTCAGGCCGAGCAGCGGATAACCGGCGAGCACACCGTTCTTCATCTGCTCTTCGATACCCTTCTGAATCGCCGGGATGTATTCCTTCGGAATCACACCACCGACAACTTCATTTGCAAACTCAAGCTTCTCAGCATCCACATCTTCCGCAGGCGAGAAACGAATCCAGCAATGGCCATATTGACCACGACCACCGGACTGACGCACGAACTTGCCTTCGATTTCGCAAGTGTTGCGAATGCGCTCGCGATACGCCACCTGCGGCTTGCCGATATTCGCCTCGACTTTAAACTCGCGACGCATACGGTCGACGATAATGTCCAAGTGCAGCTCGCCCATACCGGAAATGATGGTCTGACCGGTTTCTTCGTCGGTATGAACGCGGAATGAAGGATCTTCCTGAGCCAATTTCGAGAGCGCGATACCCATTTTCTCTTGGTCGGCCTTTGTCTTCGGCTCAACCGCAACCGAAATAACAGGATCCGGGAAATCCATACGTTCGAGAACGATGACCTTATCCAAATCGCACAATGTGTCGCCGGTGGTGACGTCTTTCAAACCCACGCAAGCTGCAATATCGCCGGCAAGAATTTCTTTGAGCTCGGTGCGCTGGTTCGCGTGCATTTGCACAATACGGCCGACCCGCTCTTTCTTCTGCTTGACCGAGTTGTACACTGCGTCGCCGCTGCTCAATACGCCCGAATAAACACGAACGAAAGTCAGCGTACCCACAAATGGATCGGTCGCAATTTTGAACGCGAGCGCCGCGAAAGGAGCGCTGTCGTCAGCCGCGCGGCTTTCGACGGTCTCACCATCTTCGAGCGTACCCTGAATCGCTTTAACTTCTGGCGGAGACGGCAGATATTCGATTACCGCATCGAGTACGGCTTGAACACCTTTGTTCTTGAACGCAGAGCCGCCGAAAATCGGCACGATTTCGTTAGCGAGCGTGCGCTTACGAATCCCGACCTTGATTTCTTCCTCGGTCAGCTCTTCGCCTTCGAGGTATTTGTTCATAAATTCTTCGCTGGCTTCCGCCGCAGCTTCGATCATGTTCGCGCGCAGTTCTTCACACTCATCCTGCAAGTCCGCAGGAATATCGCGATATTCGAACGTCATGCCCTGATCGGCTTCGTTCCAGAAAATCGCTTTCATCTTGATCAGATCGACAACGCCTTTGAAGTCATCTTCGGC
>CBFHCK010000150.1:0-6475 GCA_965653955.1 uncultured Spongiibacteraceae bacterium | reverse complement strand
GTGTTGAATTGAGGCAGATGATCCGAGCAATACGCAATGATGTCGCCGATGATGCGCATCGACGGCGCCGGCGGATAAATGTAGGTATTGCGCACCATGAATTCTTTCAGAATGTCGTTCTGAATCGTGCCCGACAATTGATCCTGCTTCACGCCCTGCTCTTCGGCAGCAACGATATAGCCGGCGAGAATCGGCAGCACCGCGCCGTTCATCGTCATCGATACCGAAATCTTGTCGAGCGGAATGCTGTCGAACAAAATTTTCATGTCTTCGACCGAATCGATCGCGACACCGGCTTTACCGACGTCGCCCGTCACGCGCGGATGATCGGAGTCGTAACCGCGGTGCGTCGCCAGATCGAATGCGACCGATACGCCTTGACCGCCGGCAGCGAGTGCTTTGCGATAAAACGCATTCGATTCTTCCGCGGTCGAAAAACCCGCGTACTGGCGAATCGTCCACGGCTTTACCGCGTACATCGTCGCCTGCGGGCCGCGTACGAACGGCTCTAGACCCGGCAGCGTGTCGGCGAACGGCAGATGTTGCGCATCGGCTTTTGTGTAGAGCGGTTTGACGTCGATGCCTTCAGGCGTTTGCCACGTCAACTCATCGAGCGAACCGCTTTTCAGCGATTTCGTCGCAAGTTTTTGCCATTCTTCGAGCGTATGCGGAGCGGGAGCGTATTTGTCAGCCATGGCCAACCTTCATAAATAATTAATGGTGATCGGCAGCGGGTTGATTCAATTCGATCAACACGCCATCGCACGATTTCGGGTGAATGAAAATGACTCGGCAGTTGTGTGCACCGGGCATCGGTGTTTCGCTGAGAAACTCGTAGCCTTTTGCTTTCAAACGCGCGACATCGGCATCGATATCGTCGCTGCGAAAACACAGGTGATGAATGCCGCCGCCTTTCTTTTCCAGATATTTCGCGATCGGACCTTCGCCGCGTAATGGATGTACCAACTCAATGCTGGTAGCCGGCAACGGGAAAAATGCCGTCGTTGTTTTCGCCGATTCGACATCTTCGGTACCTTCGAACTGCAAACCGAAATCATCGAGAAAGCGCTTGATCGCTTTTTCCAGATCGGGAACCGCAATCGCGATATGGTCGAGTGCAACAATCATAAAAACTCCTCACGCAGTTCCCCTTTGTTCAAGGGGAAAGCCTGCGTTAAATCAATTTCGCCAAACACGCCGCTGTACGTGCGCGTTTGCGTTCGGCAATTTCTTCCGGCGTTTCGATGACGATCTGTTCATCCGGCGTGATCTTGAACAGCGGCTGACCTTTCTTGATGATGACGCCGTCGGTGTCGATCATCACTTTTTCAATCGTACCGGCGAACGGCGCATACACCTTGTTGAACATCTTCATGACTTCAACGATGTAGAGCGGCTGGCCCTGCTGGAAGTGCGAACCTTCCTTAACGAACGAATCCATACCCGGCGCTTCGCGTGCGTAAAACATACCGCCGGATACCGCGAGAATTTCGTCCGATTTCGCCATCGGTGGCGGCACCAGCACTTTCGCCATTTTTTCCTGCAATGCTTTATCGAGCAGCTCGGCAGGAATGGTAATTGTCAGATCATCGTTCACTTTCAATTCGAAGAATTGCGTATCGAGCGCCACCATCGGCAATATCGACAGCAATTCCGCACCGGCTTGATAACCGGCATGCGCCGCTATCGCTGCATCCCATTGCGCAGCATCGATTGCTGCCGGACGCGCGCCGCTCAACGCTTTTTGCAGATCGGCATAATCCGTAACACCGAGTTTTTGTTTCAACGCCGCATAAAACGCCAGCGCTTTCTGCAGCAATTCGTTGTCATGATCCCAGATCATGTACGCAGCGGGTTTGCCCTGCTCGAAATCCATATGCAGGTAGTGATAAAGCTCGGCCAGCACTTCGATCGGATTGCACAGCCATTCGATGCGACCATCACGTTGCGTGAAATTGTGACGGTTTAGACTGAGCCAGCCCGCGAGCAAATGCGGCTGCGCGAATAATTCGTCGATCGGTCGCAATATCAAACTTTGTTTGCGATCGAGCACAGCTGCATATGCTTTGGCATGCTCGCCCGCATTCTTCGTGTGCTGCGCGCGAATCTGTGCGTACGCGAAATTCAGATCGATCTGGCTGGTGGTTTCTTTCAGACGGCCGACAGCAGTGAGATATGGCACGATAAAACGCGTGGTCGGACGCGCATTGATATTTTGCCCGATAAACCAATTCACCAACCCGTAGTGGAATTCGAGATTGGTTGCGAGATCTTTACCGCGCAATTCGGTGCGACGCAAAATTTCGGCGAGACGCTGATAACTATCGAGACGATTTTTTCCGGTCGTCAGCAGTAACGCGATATTCGAATCGTACGCGCCGGCCAGATGGTATTTCATGAACACATCCGTATCCGGATTGTGCATGCTGATACCTTGATCGTCGCGAATTTCGCCTTCGATCGCATTCGACCAATATTCGATAACGCCGCCGGCATGCGGTTGCAACGCCTGGTTGGTGGCATTCATACGCGCTTCCACCGACGCATGCTCGCGCGGCAAACGTTCGGGTTTCGGTAAACGCTTATTGTGACGCGCCAATAACACCATCGCCTCGACCAGCGATTCGACGACGAAATAATCGTTGGCGTTGTCGGGATTAACGAACTTCATTTTGTAGCAGAGTTCGGTGACGCGATGCTCTACCTGAATCCGCGTGTTCATTTCCATGAAGAAGTGACGCTCGCCATCGACGATACATTCGAACGTCGACACTGAATCGAGCTTCACCGCCTGACCGAAACGCGCGGCTTCGTTTTCCATTTTTTCGAGAATATCGAGATCGCACGCGAGCGTGCGCGCTTCTTCTTCACGGCCAGCCGCTTGCGCTTCGGCGACAGCCGCAGTCAACTCTTCAACCGTGACCGAGACTTCGAGCAGCTTTTGCTCGTGCATTTGCAGCGAGCAATCGCGACCACCGAGCGTGATGCACCAGTCGCCGTTGCCGATTACCTGAATTTCCTGGTGACGCGTTGTTTCAATATTTAATTCGATCAATACGTTCTTGTTATCGCCGACACCGTTGCATTTCACCTCGGCGAGAATTTCGCGCAGCAATGCCGGGCCATTCGCAGCAGCCTGCTCAACCTGTTGTTCAGGAGAACCCGAATAACTGTTCGGCGCGGCCATGATGCGCTGACCTTTGCCGCCGCCGCCGGAAATGGCTTTCAGACGGAAACGGTTGTTGCGATTTTCCGCAAACACTTTCAGCAATTGTTTTTTCAACTCGACGCCGAGTTCTTCGATGCTGAATAAATCGACGCCTTTTTTGTACGACGCGAGCAGCACAACATCGGCTTTATCTTCGAGGGTCTTGCCGGCGTTGAATTTGTTCTGATCGAGCGGCAAAGACTGTTGCTCGGCCACTTTCAACAGATCGGCTTCGGTTGGGTATTTCGCGAGCAGCGTTAACGCGGTGAGGTTATCGACACCCGGCGTGGTCGAAACGCCGACATTCAATGCGGTGCGTTTTGCTTCGTCTTTCAAGCCAGCCGCGCGAACCGTATGCGAGCATGGCCCGATGAATTTGAGGCCCGCCTCTTCCATCGAGCGCACCATTTCCTCGTCTTCGGCCATGAAGCCGTAGCCCGCGAAAATGCTGTTGTAGCCATTCTGCTTGGCAATCTGAATAATTTGGCGAATGCGCTGTACGCGCTCTTCTTTGGTTGCGCCGGTGTAATCGGGCACACGATGCACGCGGTCGGGATCGGTCAGTTTGCGCAGCTCTGGCGCGAGCGCACTGGTGTATGTAATCGAATCTTTTTCGGACAACAAAATGCCGTAACCGTGAATGCCCATTTCGTCGAAGACATCCATCGCTTCCTTACGAATCGGGCCGCGACAGATGATCAACGGCTTCATATCGTCACACGCGAAACTACGCACCCACGCAGAAGTCGCTTTGCTCAAGCGGCGCTCGCGGTGAATCAACGGGTTATCCAAATAATATTTGTTGCTCGGCTGCACAATAAAAACCTCTTGTCGTTTGTCGTCGCGCGTTGCGAGGCGCTGACCCATTTCGCCGCACGCTCCTTCTCCTCAGCGCGCGGCGAAACACGTTCGTATCAATGAAACTCGCGCTGTACTGCGTTGAGCGGTTCGGGCTTGTAGTGTTCGAGATGGAAGCGCAGATTTTCGCCAAGCACGGTACGCAATTCGGATGGCATGACGATTTGCGAAATCGAACCAAGACTCAGCGCCTCGTTCGGATTCATCAATTCTTTTTCATAACGCTGCGCGAGCAATGCTTCCTGCTCTTTTACCCATTGCTTCGTGGCTTTTTCTGCGGCAGAGCGGGCATCGGCTTCAGCTAATCCCTGCGCGATATTGGCTTGCGTTGCATTGGCGATACGTTTTGCGACGGCGCCGCGAATTTCGCGCAATTCATCTTTGTAGACAAACTCGACACCCGCCGGACCCATCACCGCTGCCCGTGTGGTCGGCAGGGCGATAACGAGATCGGCACCGGTCGGATAATTGTTGTACGACGCGTACGCGCCGCCGAAGGCATTGCGCACCAGCACGAGAAAACGCGGAGTGCGCAGATCGATGATGGCATCGAGCATCGCGCGACCGGCCTGTACGATACCGCCCGTTTCCTGCTCGCGACCCGGCTTGAAGCCGGTGGTGTCTTCCATGAATACCATCGGAATGTTGTAGAGGTTACAGAAGCGAATGAAACGCGCATTTTTGTACGACGCGTCGATATCGATCTGACCCGAAGCCACCGCTGAATTATTCGCGACGAAACCGACGACATTGCCGCCGATACGGCCAAGGGCGCAGATGGTGTTGCGCGCACGCTCGGGCTGAATCTCGAAGAAATCGCCGTGATCGCACAATTGCTGAATCAAAATAGTAATGTCGAACGGCGTGTTGAATCCGGTCGGCGAATTGAATGCTTTCTTCAGCAGCAGATCGATATCCCAGGTTTTGCGATCGATCGGATCGGAGGTGGGCTCGAACGGCGCCAATTCATGATTGCCGGACGGCAGATAATTGAGCAGTTGTTTCACCTTTTGCAGCGCGCTGACTTCGTCAGGCACCACAAAATCGGTCACACCCGATTGCGAATGCACGCTGGGGCCACCGAGTTCTTCCGGCGTGACGTCCTCACCCAGCACCGATTTGACGACGCCGGTACCGGTCAAACCAAAAAAGGTGTCGTTCGGTTGAATGACGAAACTGCCCTGGCGCGGCAGATAAGAACCGCCACCGGCGTTGTAACCGAACATGCACATGATCGACGGCACAACGCCGCTGATTTTGCGCAACGCGGTAAATGCTTCGGCGTAACCATCAAGGCCGCCGACGCCTGCGGGTACATACGCACCGGCCGAGTCGTTCATGCCAACCAGGGGGATTTTGCGCTTGCCGGCGAGTTCGAACAGCCGCGCGAGCTTGCCGCCGTTGGTCGCGTCCATCGAACCGGCGCGCACAGTGAAATCGTGACCGTACAGCGCGACATCGCGACCGTTGATTTTGACAATGGCGGTTACGAGCGACGCGCCGTCAAGGTTGGGACCCCAGTTCTGAAACAGAATGGTTGGCTCGCTACCCGCATCTTTCAGCACCTCGATGCGCTCCCACACCGTCATGCGTTTTTTCTGGTGCTGCTTTTCGATATTAACGACACCCGCCGCTTTGCGTGGGCGCTGCGTCAGTTCATAACCCGCCTTCAGCGAGGCTTCGTAAAGACCGGGTTGGTAATTGATCTGACCGGGGACGGTGAATTCGACATCCTTGGCTTCCGCGAACGGATTGTCTAATGAAGGCGCAATCGGGGTTGTCATGGTCATGCCGTTGTCGTCTCGATGCTATTTGAAAGGAGGCTTAATAGAATGCTTGAGCAAGTTGCTGGCCGCGTCGACCAAACAGATTAGCTGCGATCATTAAGTACTTGCGTGATTTACTGCGGCGGTCGCTTTCGCGGGTTACAGCGCAAGTATCTGATCGCGTCGCGGCTGCGTTGCCGGACATCTGTTGTGCTGCTCAAAAGGCGGGTAACGTTAATTCGATAACCCATTAAAGTCAATGGAAAAAGCCGTGCTTAGCCCCCTCAAAAAAGTGTCGAAATGCTTCACATGAAGCGCTCCGTCGTTACAATGCAACCCCGCCAAAATACTCAGTGAACAGATTGCCCGTGCTCCTGGTTGAAGCCTTGCCCTACCGCGCCCTGCCTCACCATGAGAATGGCGCACACTGGTTTCTTGCCGTGCGCGATTTGGGTCAGCCCGTATGGCTCGACAGCGCGTGGCCGTTTTGCCAACGCGGACGCTACGACATCATCAGCGCGGCACCGCTGACCCACATCGATTCGGGCGCCACCGATCCCTTCGCTGCGACGCAACAGCAATTGCAGATGCTGTTCGATGCGCGCATCGAAACCCCGGAGCTGCCATTTTGCGGGGGCGCGCT
>CBFHCK010000149.1:0-6573 GCA_965653955.1 uncultured Spongiibacteraceae bacterium | reverse complement strand
ACCCGAGCACAACGCGCCGAAAATTATCGAACCCACACAACTCGGTTTACAGCAGAGCACCACTACCGCATGGCCGAAAGAAAACTGGTGGAACGATTTCCACGACACGCAGCTCGAGCAATTAATCGAGCGCGCACTCAGCGACAGCCCATCGATAAAAATAGCGCAAGCGCGAGTCGATCTTGCACAGCAGGATGCGCGCATCACTCGTGCGGTGAATCAACCTCAGTTGGGTTTGAATGCCAGCGTTAGCCGCGATCGTCATTCCGAAAACGGTAATTACCCCCCACCGACTGGCGACAGCACGTCGACGCAGGCACGGATAACACTGGATTTTTCGTATGAATTCGATTTCTGGGGCCGCCAACGCGCCGAGCTTGCAAGCGCGTTAAAACAGGTTGATGTCGAGCGCGCGGAACAGGCTTCTGCACGCCTGATATTGTCGACTGCCATCGCGCAAAATTATTTTTCGCTGCAAGCACTTCTCTCGGAACAGGCATTGCTCGAACAATCATTGCAGCGACACGAAAAAATCATGCAGTTAATGCAATTGCGCGTGCAACGCGGATTGGTTAATCGGGCTGAACTCGACGTCGCCACTGCCCGCTTCGCCGATACGCAACGCGAGGCAGCAGCCGCGCAATCCACTATCGCCAGTACAACGCATGCGCTGGCCGCATTGTGCGGCGTGGGTCCAGAGCAACTACCACCGATTGAGATTCGGAGCGCAGAAAGCACGAACGCTCCGCCATCGAATATCCCTATTCCCGCCGATCTGCTCGCGCGTCGTCCGGATGTTATTGCACAACGGTTGCGCGTCGAAGCGGCTACCAGCGATGTCACCGCCGCGAAAGCCGATTTTTATCCGAACATCGATTTGCGCGGTTTTTTCGGTGTGCAATCGGTCGGCGTGGATCGGTTGTTCAACAGCAGCAGCCGCGAATGGAGTTTTGGCCCGGCATTGCATTTGCCCTTATTCAATCGCGATGCATTACGCGCGCAATTAGGTGCGCGGCACGCGAATTACGATCTGGCGGTCGAGCAATACAACGACAGCATTCTGCAAGCGATACGCGAAACCGCTGACGCCGGTACCACATTGCAATCTCTCGCCGTGCAACGCGAGGCGCTCGAACGCAGCCTTGGCGCTCAACAACGTGTGCACGCAATCGCCCTCGATCGCTATCGACGCGGCCTCGGCAATCAACTCGACGCCCTGCAAAGTGAACTTGTCGTATTGAATCAGCAGCGCACGGCGTTGGCATTGCAAAACGAAACGCAGCTTGCTCGGCTGGCGCTGATTAAAGCGCTGGGTGGCGGCTACGACGCGCGCGATGAACAGATCACTGGGCGGATGAATAAATGAATGATGAGGTAACAATGTCGGAATCGGATCAGCTCGAATCCAGCCCGAACCAATCCACTGAGACTACGACCAATAACCGCAAGCGTCGCCAAGCGCTGTCGATATTGGCGGTGGTGGTAATCATCACAGCCGTGTTGTTTACGCTCTACTGGTTTTTTATCGCGCGCTTTCGCGAATTTACCGACGACGCCTATGTTGCAGGCAACCTCGTACAAATCAGCCCGCAAATTGTCGGCACGGTGGTCAGCATCGGCGCGGACGATACCGATCGCGTCAATGCGGGCGATACACTGGTTCAGCTCAGCACGACCGATAGCAATGTGGCTTTCGAGCGCGCGAAAGCCGAACTCGGCAACACCGTGCGTCAGGTGCACAAATTATTTATCTCGACACGCCAATACGAAGCCAATGTTGCGATGGGAGAGGCAGGCCTTCGCCGTGCGCAGGATGATTTGCAACGGCGCGAGGGCATGGACGATACCGGCGCGGTCGCGCGCGAAGATATCGAACACGCCCGACAAGGTTCGATTCTCGCCAGCGCCGGGCTCGAACTCGCGCAATCGCAACTCGACGGCAATCGCGCGTTGGTTGCCAACACCACCGTCGCGCAACATCCACAGGTACTCGCGGCCGCAGCGCAATTGCGCGATGCCTATTTGTCGGTGCGACGCACGAAAATCGTCAGCCCCGTCGGCGGTTATGTGGCGCGCCGTGCAGTGCAAGTCGGTCAACGCGTCGAACCCGGCGCTGCATTGATGGCCGTGGTGCCGCTGAATGAAATCTGGATCGACGCGAATTTCAAAGAAGTGCAATTGCGCCATCTGCGCATCGGCCAACCGGTCAAAGTGACCGCGGATATTTACGGGGACAACATCGAATATCGCGGCACCGTCATTGGCCTCGGGCTCGGCACTGGCTCCGCGTTTTCGCTGTTGCCGGCACAGAACGCGACGGGCAATTGGATCAAGGTGGTACAGCGCGTACCGGTGCGTATCGAACTCGACCGCGAACAGTTGCAAAAACAACCGTTGCGAATTGGTCTTTCGATGCAGGTTACCGTCGACACGCACGATCGTTCCGGTGTCGTATTGGCGTCGTCGGGGCGCAAACAAGTCGCTTATTCGACGTCGGTATTCGACGCGGAAACACATGACGCGGACGTGCTGATCAAAAATATTATCGATGCGAATCTTCGTATCGATGAACCGAAAGCGGCGCACGCTCACGCGCCCAAACTGCACCGTCGGCAGCACTGAGCGAGCTGCGCAACGTGAGCTCTCCTACTGCCCCCGTATTGCCGCCGATGCAAGGCTCGCAACGTTTGCTGGTGACGATTGCCCTCGCCGCCGCAACGTTCATGCAGGCGCTCGATTCATCGATCGCGAACGTGGCGATTCCAACGATTTCCGGCGATCTCGGCGTGTCCGCAACACAGGGCACGTGGGTCATTACATCGTTCGCGGTGAGTAATGCGATTACGGTGCCGCTCACCGGTTGGCTCGCACGGCGCTTTGGCGAAATCCGATTGTTCGTCGCGGCGGTATTGTTGTTCACATTGGCATCGTGGGGTTGCGGGCTGGCTAACAGCATCGAAATGCTGATTGGTTTTCGCGTGCTGCAAGGCGCGGTCGCGGGGCCGATGATGCCGATGTCACAAACCATTCTGCTATCGATTTATCCGCCCGAGAAAAAAGGCACCGCGCTCGCACTGTGGTCGATCACCGCGTTATTGGCACCCATCGCCGGACCGTTACTCGGTGGCTGGATTACCGATAACATCAGTTGGCCATGGATATTTTTTATCAATCTTCCCATCGGCGTGGTTTGCGCTTATGTCTGCTGGAATCGTTTACGCGCACGCGAAACCAAAACCGTTAGATTACCGATCGACACTGTCGGCTTCGTGCTGCTCGTCGTCGGCGTCGGCGCGTTACAGATCATGCTCGATCAAGGCCGCGAACTCGATTGGTTCGAATCGAACCAAATCATTACGCTGGCGGCAGTGGCTGCGGTCGCGCTGATCGCCTTGTTGATATGGGAATTAACCGAGAAACATCCGATTGTCGATCTGCATTTATTCAGCGATCGCAATTTCGCCGTCGGCACGCTGGTCGTTAGCGTCGCCTTTCTCGCGTACACCGGCATCATCGTGATTTTGCCGCTCTGGCTGCAGACTCACATGGGCTACACCGCGAGCTGGGCCGGATTAGTGATGGCGCCGACCGGCGTGCTCGCGATTGTGCTGATGCCGATCATCGGCCGTATGTTGCCGCGCCTGAATATTCGCTACATCGCGGGGTTCGCGTTGGCGACTTTTTCGATCTGTTGTTTCTGGCGCGCCAATTTCAACGCCGAAGTCACGTTCGATTACATACTCGGACCACAATGGCTGCAAGGGATCGGCACTGCCTGCTTGTTCGTGCCGATTACCGCGCTGATTCTGTCGAATATGTCACCGCAACAAATGGCGAGTGCCGCAGGGCTATCGAGTTTTTTCCGTATTCTTGCAACCAGCTTCGGCACCTCGTTGACTACCACGCTATGGGATCACCGTGCCTCGGTCCATCACGCCACGCTGTCGGAGCACATCAGCATTTATAACCCCGTCTACACCCAGAACGCCGCCGCGATGGCAACCGTCCATAACACTCCGCAGGCCGGATTGGCGATGATCGAGCAAACGTTGACACAGCAGGCGTACATGCTCTCCACCGTCGAATTATTCTGGATTTACGGATGGATTTTTCTCGGCGCCATTCCGATTCTTTGGCTTACCAAGACCCGCAAGCGTTCCACCACCGCTACCCCGGTCATCGTCGCCGAATAAGTCGTTAAATCTTTACAAACGCAGTGCCAATGTTTAGCCTCCGCTGACGCCGAATCGCGCTAAATAACAGCAAACCCTTCGCATTCCGCAACCATGGCCAACGCACTGGCTCACTACGATCCAACAAACGCTATACGTCCACTATCGCAATAGATTTTCGATGGCTGCAATGCGCCAGCATCGATAACAGTTCGAATCAACAGGAGTATCTCTACATGTCCGACTTACTGACCCCGCCGCGCCTTCCGATCGCGGATCATGAATCGCTGACCAAAGCACTGCGCGAAGGCGATATTCCGACCCTGCTGATGGTGTTGACGAATTACGAACGGGATGAAGAATTCCTCGATAAGTTCTCCGGCTATATCGGCTCCGTATTCGAACCGCCGAAAGAAATTCCCGAAACGTTAAAAGACGAATTGCGCGCACGTTTATTCAATGTGCTGACACGCAACCCTGCGCCGGTCGAAACGCCGTTGCCCGACGATCTAATGCGCAAAATGCTTAGCACCGATGTCGGCGAACCCGTCGCCGAAGAATTCATTCCGATGCTGATGGAACAGATGGGCTTCGAAAAACAACAGCCACGCCGCAATATCCCCGGCCGTAAATTACCGCCGAAAGATTTCAAAGTGCTGGTAATCGGCGCCGGCCTCACTGGTCTTCTCGCCGGTATCAAACTCGGCGAAGCCGGTTACGACTATCAGATCATCGAAAAAAATCACGATATCGGCGGCACCTGGCTCGAAAATATTTACCCGGGCGCGGCAGTCGATACGCCGAGCCACTTCTATTCTTATTCGTTCGAATTGAATCCGGACTGGAGCCACTACACACCGACTGGCCCCGAGTTTCAGCAATATCTGCTGAATGTCACCGAAAAATATCAGCTGCGTAAAAACATCACATTCAACACCAAAGTCACCGATCTGATTTTCGACGAAGCGAGCAACAAATGGCGCGTCACCGTTGAAGACAGCAATGGCAAACGCATCATCGAAGCCAATGCGGTAATTAACGCGCATGGCCCGGTGAACCGTTGGTCGTTCCCGAACATTCCGGGCCTGAAAGATTTCAAAGGTCCGTACATGCACACCGCAGGCTGGGACCCGAAAGTCGATCTGAAAGGCAAACGCATCGCGATGTTCGGCACCGGCGCATCGGCGGCGCAGCTCGGCCCTAAAGTTGCACCCGACGCCGCGCACTTAACCGTTTTCCAACGCTCGAAACATTGGGTAATGCCGAATCATTTCATCGAAGTGCCGGACGCGGCGCGCTGGGCAATGCGTTATATCCCGCATTACGCCGAGTGGTTCCGCTTCCGCGCATTCTGGTTCGCTGCGGATGGTTTGTTCTCGAATATTCAGGTCGATCCAAACTGGCCGAATAAAGATGTATCGGTATCCGCGCACAACGAAGCAATTCGCCAATACTGCCTGGGCAATTACGAGCAGAAACTCGCGAACCGTCCCGATCTGAAAGAAAAACTGATTCCGGATTATCCGGTGTTCAGCAAACGCATCGTGATGGATATCGGCTGGCTCAACATGATGGTGCGCGACAACGTATCGCTGGAAAACGCGCAAGTCGAACGCGTCGAGCCGAACGGTATTCGTATGAAGGACGGCCGTCTGATCGAAGTCGATGCAATTCTGTTCGCGACCGGTTTCAATATCGCGAAAATGATCGGCAATCTGCATATCGTTGGCCGTGACGGCCGCGATCTCGGCGAAGAATGGGGCGAGGACAATCCGAGTTCATACCTCGGCGTTACCGTGCCGGGTTATCCGAACTACTTCCTCACGGTCGGCCCGAACAGCGCGCCGAATCATGCTGGCGGCCAAAACATCATTTCGGAAACGCAGATCAATTACATCATCGAATGTCTCGACATTCTGATCGATCGGAATGCCAAAGTGCTTGAACCCACCAACGCTGCTTACGAGCGCTGGAACAATCAAGTCGCGGAAGATTTGAAAGGCTTGATCTGGTCGCTGCCGAAAGCGCACAGCTACTATCGCAACAGCAAAGGCCGCGTGTTCCTGTCATGCCCGTACCGTCTGGTCGATTACTGGAAAATGACGCGCAAACCGAAGCTCGAAGATTTCCAGATTAAATAAATAATGCTCTCCTCCGCGATTTCGATCCGTTAGAAATCGCGGAGTCTTTCCTCCTGTAGTTACGCTACTCGTTACATTTAGTTTTCTATTTTCGATACTGCTCTTTCTTCATCTGATTTTTTATCTATAGATTTTCTAATCAAGATCTAATCAGGAGACGGGCAACCATGATCATCGATTTGAACTCCCCTCACCCGGCACAACGGGCCAGTTTCATTTCACCAACCCGCGTAAAAGAAAAAAATAAAGCAGCATGGCTC
>CBFHCK010000148.1:0-6614 GCA_965653955.1 uncultured Spongiibacteraceae bacterium | reverse complement strand
TCCACGGATACGGCGTGCCGTGATAGATGATGTGATTGACGCCAGCCAAAAACGATTTATCCGCAGCTGCCTTAATTTTGCGCGCGGTCGTTGTGTAATCGCGATTTATCCAGACGAACGATTCCTGACTTACAAGCGGTTTGCCATACAACGCTGCTGCGGAGGACGCCATCTTCAAACCGAGATCGGAACCGCCCGCCCACAACTGCTCCGTTTCGGGAATCGTGTTTGCGCCCAATGCACGCAGAATGTCGATTTCCATACCGTAGCTTTGCGCTCGCGACGACAAGCCGCGCGATTCCGCCCAACGCGCGGACGTTTCGACGAAACGCTCGATCACCAGATCCGATAACGTTTGTTGATAGTCACGGCGAATACGGTCATCGAGCGGAGTCAATTGAAATTCCGGCCCGGCGTGAATACCCAGAATTTCGTGAAAATAAACGTTATCGATGCCTTCGATGAAAATAGCCGGCAAATACGGCTCCAGATCGTAACCACGCCGCGCCTTGAATTCTGTCAGGATGTCTTCAACACCCATTCTCTTCAGACGAAATTCGAGACTGTCATTAAAGAAACCACGTAAACCGTTGCCGTACTCAGCGGGTAATCCGGTACGTGCACCATACGCATATTCGTAATGACCAATAACCTGCGGTTTGCGTAAATGATCGACCACAAAACCCTGCGGTTTTTGCGCAGCACCCATCGGCACTTCACCCGAGGGCATGATATAGCTGGCGATGATCTGCCATTCGCCTGCAGGGGCATTCCACGTCAGTACTCCATCCTTGACGAACTGCGTAACCACTTGGGTCGATGCCGGATCGAGCGTTTCCATATCACCCAGGTTGAACGGATTCCAGGAATGCTCGCCGTCGATTTTTTTCGCAGCAATTACGCTCAACACACGAGCATGCTCGGCAGGAAAATTGATGAAATCCCCGCCGGCAAATTCAATATTTGAAAAGATGTATTCGCTTGGGCCAGGCTTCGGTCTCGGCAATTTCACGCTCACCGTTTTTCCACCGTCGATTTTCGTTTCGCCATAAACGATATCGGTGAGACTATCTTCGAGATTAACTTCAGGACCACCGGGCGGCCAACCGCTAAAGTGCGTCAAATCGATTTGCATTCCACGCGCCGCTGCGCCCTGGATTACGGTTTTTAACTTTTCGTAGTATTCCGGCTTATCGAAGCTGTAAACACGCTCCATAACCTTTTCATTTTTTGATACCGCCATTACACCACTGATGAACGGCTGTATTTCGCCACCGCCGAATTGCGCAGCATCCAGCTCATCGAGTTGTTTCAGTAATGTTTTGGTGTCGACATCCCCACCCGGCCACCACCAGCGTGTCCACGCGCGTGCCGATTTCGGCGGCTGAGTTATTGTGTCCCACGAAAAATCGGCAACCAGTTTCGGTGCTCGCATCGGTGCGTTGGATTCGGGTGTGGCGTAGGTGGCAATGCTTTTCTGGTCATCGGGATTAGGCGGCGGTACCAGATGCGATTGAGTGATTTTTATTAGCACCGCGATACCGATAACTGCCAAGAGGATCAGCACACCTAAAATGATGGCTGTCCACTTCAGAATTCGTTTGAACATAAAGACCCCAATCTGTAAGGCAACTCACCAGAGCAACCATTCCGAAGCGGACAATTCGATCACAATCGATCAATGTCATTCAAATTAAATCAGATTAATGTCTTTACGGTTGCGAATGCTTGCGGTCCACCCAGAGCAGCCCAGCCACCAGCACAATAAATGGCAACAACGACAGCACATCAGCGTGTGCGCCACCAAATAAGGGATTGATTTGCGTTGACCATGCCGTGACCACACGATCGAAATCGATTAATACCCCGGCGCAAAACGCGATCACTATGCCCGCGAGCGCGCCGCCAGCGATATAACCCGATGCGAGCAGAACGCCAGGCGCACGATCGCTATGCGCTGCTCGCTCCTGTGCATTTAATTCTGGATATTGGCGACGCTGGCGGCGCTCCGCCCACCAACGTATCAAACCACCGATCAGAATTGGTGCCGATGTCGATAGCGGCAGGTATACGCCCACCGCAAATGGCAATGACGCAACACCTACCATCTCCAGCACAATCGCGATCACAACGCCGAACAGCACCAATGCCCACGGCAATTCGCTGCCGAGAATGCCTTTTATCAGATACGAAACCAGCACCGCTTTGGGCGCATCGAATTTACGTACTTCGCTGCCATCGGGACGCGTCGTATAAATTCCGTTGATACCCGGATCGACGAAATAAACCGCATCGCCGTTTTCATTGACGAGATATTTTCCGGCAGGCGCGTCATTAACCTCATGTTTGCGCCACACGTAATATCGTTTCGAATCGTTCTGCGCTTGCGGCCCCTGAAGCTGCTCGGTTTCGTGCAATTCAGCATCTGTATGCAAACCCGCCGCGACTTGCTCGATCGGTACATATACCGTTGCCGCGCTATTCAACTTCAGCAGAATTGGGCCCAGGCACAACGCGGACACTAGCGCCCCACACAAAATGGCATATTGCTGCAATCGCGGAGTAGCACCGACCAGAAAACCGGTTTTCAAATCCTGCGATGTAGCGCCAGCATTCGCGCATGCCACGCACACAATCGCGCCCACCGAGAGTGCAGTGATGTAATACGCTGGTGTCGTCCACCCCAGTAACAGAAAAGCGAGGCATGTCAGCAACAGCGTTGCGATCATCATGCCCGACACCGGATTGATCGAGTGGCCGACTTCACCCGCCAACCGCGATGACACTGTGACGAATAAAAATCCACACATCACAATCAATGCAGCGCCGACCATATTCATCTGCAAAGATTTTGCGAAACTGATCGCGATGATGATCGCAATACTGCCAAGCACTACCCAACGTAGCGGAATATCGCGCTCAGTACGAAGTTGTTGTTCGCTGCTTTGATGACCGCCGACGCTATTACGCGCGCTACGCCAAATCGTCGGCAACGCGCGGATCAAACTGATCACACCGCCGGTCGCTACCGCACCTGCACCAATATATAAAATGTAGGCACTGCGAATTTCGCTCACCGACATATCAGCAATCAGCTTCTGCGCTGGAGCCAGCGGTATCGCTTGGGACTCCCCAAAAAATGCGATCAATGGCATCAACAATAAATAGGACATGACGCCGCCGGCACACATCGTCGCCGCGAGGCGCAAACCGATGATGTAACCGACGCCCAGCAATTCGGGAGAAATTTCCGCAGCGATCGACCCGCCCTTCAAAGGCGAAATAAAGTTCGCGCCAACAACCTCTTTCCATCCCTTAAGCGCGACATTAAACGTCTTATAGATAAGACCGATTGCGAAGCCGCCAAAAATAATCAGGGCGTGGCGATTGTCGGCTTTAGTTGTTGCGGATTTCGTTTCTTCCGCTGCAATTAATACCTGCGCGCTGGCAGTCCCTTCGGGATATTTCAGATCACCATGATGTTCGACGATCAAGGTGCGGCGCAGTGGGATCATCATCAGAATGCCGAGCAACCCGCCCAGCACGGCCACTAATAACACGCGGCCGATTTCGAGATCGAAACCGAGAATCAAAATCGCCGGCATCGTGGCACCGAGCCCGAACGCGATTGAGTCGCCCGCCGACCCCGCCGTTTGCACGATATTGTTTTCGAGAATCGTCGAGTCGCGCCCGCCGAATTTTGCGTATAACCGAAAAAATGTGACGGCGATAATCGCTACGGGAATAGATGCGCTAACCGTAAGCCCCACTTTCAACACAAGGTATAACGACGATGCGCCGAAAATGACACCGAGTAACACACCCAACACTAATGCCCGCGCGGTAAATTCACGCATAGCGGTTGCGGCCGGTACAACGGGTTCATAATTTGCGGCGCTATTTTTCGTCATATCGATCCACTCTCGAAAAAATCGACACTGCCATAAAGCGCGGGCGTTAGCAAAACAATGGCGGGAACGAATTCAAGGCTTGGCGCAAGCGCGTAAAGAAAAATCCAGAGCAAAAAAAACCGGTTCATCGGAACCGGTTTTAGATTTCACGAGCACCTCGTCGAAACGGGTATTCGCTAAACGACTTATTTCTGAGCTGGCACTTTCGCCAAATCGGCATCGATCTTAGCCAGCGCTTCGTCGGTAACATCATCAGGGGCAAACGCCTGAACTGACTTCAGAGTCATACCGCGCGCCATATCGATCTGATCGGAGCTGCTGAACCCGGGCAGATGCTTATCGACGATCGCACGCGTTTGCGGGTTATCGATCAGATCGCCGATCACGGTTTCTTCGGTGGTGTATTGAGGTGCGGCAATAGCTGACAGCGAAAACATTGTGCTCAGACCGATTGCACACGCAAGAACGATTTTCTTCATAGCAAAGTAACTCCAGTGGCACCAACAATGGTGGCGGGAATATAACGTTACAAATTTGGTACCGCCAGACTTACATCGGTATATGAAGAATAATTAACATAATTGCGGGGCATAGCCGCGCGTGGTGAAACTTGAGCGAGCGACAATGAGCATTTATCAAGCGACTAAAGGAAATTGGGCCGTAGAAAAACTTTCTACAACTCGTTTCGTTAATCGACTTAAGTTTTAAAAATGTGGAAATTGCGTGGGGGAAGGAGCTGCAATAACGCAGCGCAAAACTATTTAGGTTAATGGCGACCCGGAGGGGGCTCGAACCCCTGACCTCCGCCGTGACAGGGCGGCATTCTAACCAACTGAACTACCGGGCCGTATAACCGTTAACTCGACTGCGACGATGGTGGGTGTTGACGGGCTCGAACCGCCGACCCTCGCCTTGTAAGGGCGATGCTCTACCAACTGAGCTAAACACCCGCTGCAAATCGAGTCGCGCATTCTACAGAAACGTTTTGTGAAATCAACCCTGACTCGTAATTTTTTTAACAATAAAAACTGCTATTAACCAATAGGTTATTAGCCGTACAGATGATTCCCGAAATGAATCGACTGCGGAGCCATCCACTGTCGCTATACAGTCTAAAGTTCGCTGATTACCATAACGCGCTTTTTACAGGAGCTCGGCCATGATCGCGCAAATCTATAAGGACTTTCATTTTGAAGCGGCGCATCGTCTGCCGAATGTTCCTGCCGGGCACAAATGTGCGCGCTTACACGGCCACAGTTTTCATGTGCGCTTATATGTGCAAGGTGAAACCGGTGAACATAGCGGCTGGGTAATGGATTTTTCCGATATCAAACGCGCGTTCAAACCTCTACTCGAACAACTCGATCACTTCTATCTCAACGACATTCCCGGACTCGAAAATCCAACCAGCGAACATATTGCGCGATGGATCTGGCAGCGGCTGCAACCGAATCTCAATGAGCTGTATGCGGTGGAAATCAGAGAGACGTGTACCAGCGGCTGCATTTATAAGGGCTAGTCAAACGCAGATTGCACGATTAATTGCACCGTTACGTATTTATACCTAGCGTTCACTAACTGTGGAACGCCTATGTCAGCCTCAGAAACGTAACGCGACACATTCGGAGCAACTCAGTAACACTTATTCACATTGACAAACCCAGATAAGCCCGAGGCGCAATTTCATCAAGCTTGGCTGCAGAAGCTCTTAAAAAGCCTTACGTTGTTGTCGTAACACAATGATAATTAAAGAATTTAACAAAATGAACATATTTTGATCGTTTTGTTAAAGCGCTGATGCCTGTTGATGTTGATTCAAGAATGAAGCGATTATCCACGAAGTTATCCACAGATTCTGTGGACAACAATAGTGTTACTGAACCGGAAAACCGGCACTCAACATGCTAACTAGATCCACCATTCGCTCGAGTGCATTAAACCGATGACGTTCTCGAACTTGCCAGATGTGATCGTCCGCTGGGTGTGGCAACACGAACGAAAACACTTCTTGAGTCCCGATGAAAATTCCGTGATAACCCGCTATCGGCGAAAAATCCGGCCCGACCACCATATCGAATTGCGGTAAGCCCCGCTTATGCGGCGCATCCCGAAAACCGATCAGACGAGTTTCGGCTCCACTCGCGTAGATTTTACCGAGCCGATCCGCGAGCCCTGCCCGACCCAGCGCTTCGACGAATTGACGGCGACGCTCCAGCAATGCCGCTTTATCGATGACAACGGGCTCGGCGACATGTACCGACTGACGCTCCGCATAATCGGATAACGCCTCATCTTTTATTGGCAAGGAGCCGCGAATAAGCCGGATCGCATCTTGCAGCGCAGCAACGGCTTTGGCGTCATGTGCAATGATCTGTTGATAGTCCAATTGCTTGCATAACGCGACCAGGGTTTCGGCTTGGCTGAGTAGCTCCGGCAAATTTTCTCTACTGCTCACGAAAACCATCCTGTAATTCATTATTGTCGCGGACAGTATAGTGGTCATGCCAAATTCCGCCCACAGCAACGAGGAGAATGCGGAATGAACGGAGCAGCCTGGCAACGCTTGGTGAATGGTCGCCTGGTCGACGAAAGCGATTATGTGGAAACACTCATCGCTTCCCTTGGGCCGGAAGCCGATTTTAATACCGCTTCGGAGCAGGCAAGCCGCTGGATCGCGGATGTACGAAAGCAACCGCCGAGCGG
>CBFHCK010000147.1:0-6623 GCA_965653955.1 uncultured Spongiibacteraceae bacterium | reverse complement strand
GCCGAAGAACGCACTTACAAAACAGTATGCAAAACTGTTCGAGATGGAGAACGTCGAAGTCGATTTTCGTGAGGACGGTTTACACACTATTGCAGAGCGTGCGATGGAGCGTAAAACGGGCGCACGTGGTTTACGTTCAATTCTCGAATCTGTTCTTCTCGAAACGATGTACAACATTCCATCGATGGACAACGTCAGCAAAGTCGTTATCGATGCGTCTGTCATCAAAGGCGAATCGGAACCATTGCTGGTATACAAGAATACGGAACAACGGAAAGCGGTTCCTGAGGATTAAGCACAAGCACAACAATAAAAAGGGCCGTAAGGCCCTTTTTATTTGGTGAGTGAATAAATGCCTTTTGAAACGTTGCATTTGTGTGCTTAGGCCCGCACTAAGTCCAAACAAAAAGCTGAATTAAAGATTCAGACCGCCTACTATTAATAACCAAAATCGCTTCGAGCTTTTACGCACACTCTTGACGAGGTACTCCCATGCCGGATATGTCGGAATTTATCGAATTACCTCTGCTTCCATTGCGTGACGTGGTGGTATATCCCCACATGGTTATTCCGTTATTTGTCGGACGCGATAAATCTATACGCGCGCTTGAGGCTGCAATGGCAGCCGATAAACAAGTGCTGCTCGTTGCGCAAAAAAGTGCGGCGGTCGATGAGCCGGGTATCGAGGATGTATATCGCGTCGGCACGGTTTCGAATATTTTACAGTTACTGCGTTTGCCAGACGGCACGGTGAAAGTGCTGGTGGAGGGAAGTTATCGCGCGCAGCTTTCCGAAGTGAGCGATGGTGAGGAGTATCTGACAGCCCGCGCCGACGAATTACCATCTGAAGTTATCGAATCGCGCGAAGGAGAAGCACTAGTCCGCTCCGCGCTCGCGCAGTTTGAAAAATACGTGAATCTCAGCAAAAAAATCCCGGCGGAGGTCCTCACATCATTGTCGGGCATCGATGAGCCGGGTCGTCTCGCAGATACAATTGCCGCACATATGACGATGGATCTCACGCAAAAGCAGAATGTGTTGGAGATACCAGACATCCGTTCGCGCCTTGAACATTTGATGGCGGTAATGGAGTCGGAAATCGATCTGCTTCAAGTCGAAAAGCGCATTCGCGGCCGCGTAAAAAAGCAGATGGAAAAAAGCCAGCGTGAGTATTACTTGAACGAACAAATGAAGGCGATTCAAAAGGAATTGGGTGAGTTAGACGAAGCACCGAACGAAGCCGAGGAGCTTGAGAAAAAAATTAAGCAGGCAGGGATGACCAAGGAAGCGGAAGATAAGGTCAGGGCCGAACTCAATAAGCTGAAAATGATGTCGCCGATGTCAGCAGAGGCATCGGTGGTGCGTAGCTATATTGATTGGATGGTTGGCGTGCCATGGAAAAAACGTTCCAAGGTAAAACATGATCTGGCGTTTGCCGAAGAAATTCTCGACCGCGATCATTACGGTCTCGAAGAGGTTAAAGAACGCATTCTGGAATATCTCGCGGTCCAGAAACGCGTCAAGAAAATAAAGGGCCCTGTACTTTGTCTGGTTGGTCCTCCCGGCGTTGGTAAAACATCGCTCGGCGAATCCATTGCGCGCGCGACCAATCGTAAATTCGTGCGCATGGCACTCGGCGGCGTGCGCGATGAAGCGGAAATCCGCGGCCATCGCCGTACCTATATTGGTTCGTTGCCCGGAAAAATCGTGCAAAAAATGGCGAAGTCGGGTGTGCGCAATCCGTTATTCCTGCTCGACGAAGTCGACAAAATGGGAATGGATCATCGCGGCGATCCAGCATCGGCCTTGCTTGAAGTGCTCGATCCCGAACAAAACGCCACCTTCAACGATCACTATTTGGAAGTTGATTACGACCTTTCGGATGTGATGTTCATCTGTACGTCGAATTCGCTGAACATTCCAATGGCGTTGCTCGATCGCATGGAAGTTATCCGGATTCCCGGTTATACCGAAGATGAAAAAGTGAACATCGCTGAGCGCTATCTGAAGCCAAAGCAAATGCGCAACAACGGGTTACAGGATGACGAGCTGGTGATTGAAGAGTCGGCCGTTCGCGATTTGATTCGCTATTACACCCGCGAATCCGGCGTTCGCGGTCTAGAGCGCGAAGTGGCGAAAATTTGCCGCAAGGTGGTGAAAGAGTTTTCGCTGGGCCATAAAAAAGCCCCCATTGTCGTCAAGGCCGAGCATCTTGAGGATTACAGCGGCGTCAGGAAATATTCCTTGGGTGTCGCCGAAGAAAAAAATCAAATCGGCCAGGTTACCGGTTTGGCGTGGACTCAGGTCGGCGGCGAATTGCTCACGATTGAAACGGTTGCAGTCGTGGGTAAAGGGCGCCAAGTGAAAACGGGTTCGCTTGGAGATGTAATGCAGGAATCCATTCAAGCGGCGCTGACAGTCGTGCGCAGTCGTTCGCAACAGCTCGGTATTCCCGCGAGCTATCACGAAAGCCACGATCTGCATATTCACGTACCTGAGGGGGCCACGCCGAAAGATGGTCCCAGCGCGGGGGTGGGGATGTGCACGGCCCTGGTATCGGTAATGACCGGTATTCCAGTGCGTTCGGATGTGGCGATGACCGGCGAAATCACTCTGCGCGGACAAGTGCTGCGTATTGGCGGCTTAAAAGAAAAGCTGCTTGCGGCCCATCGCGGTGGAATAAAAACGGTAATTATTCCTGAGGAGAATGAACCCGACCTCAAAGAAATTCCGGACAAAATTAAGGCTGATTTGCAAATCAAGCCGGTCAAGTGGATTGACGAGGTATTGCAAATAGCGCTAGAGAAAATGCCTGAGCCTCTATCGGATGAAGCGTTTCTCGAAAAAGATAGCGCAGCAAAAGCCGCCGTCGATGCGACAACTGATAAGGCCGAAGTGAATCGGATCGGCGCGCACTAAGCCCTGCCTTGACCCGCCGCGGAGCACATGGTGTAGAATCGCGCTTCCGCGGCGAAACCAAACTTTTCGCGCATTATCGGATTGAATTTTTTCCGCATATTTTTTAGCTGCTTTTTTGGCAAACTAATTACTTCAAAGGGGATTAGCGTGAATAAAACAGAATTGATCGATGCGATTGCCGCGTCAGCCGACCTTCCGAAAGCTGCAGCGGGCCGCGCCCTTGATGCGATGGTAGATGCCATTACTGCGGCACTGCAGAAGAACGATCAAGTTGTATTGGTAGGTTTCGGTACTTTCGCGGTGAAAGATCGCGCTGCGCGTACCGGTCGTAACCCGCAAACTGGCAAGCCGATTGAAATCGCTGCCGCAAAAATTCCGAGCTTTCGCCCGGGCAAGGCGCTGAAAGACGCAGTTAACTGATAGTCGATGTGATCACCCGCTCGATAACAACTAAAGGTAGAGCGGGGCATCGCACGATTAATAAAAAAAGGCGCATCTTCCCGGTGTGCCTTTTTTTTTCGGCTGGTGCAGACACTAACGAAACAACTCTTCGCGAACAATCGATCGCGCTAAGTGCTTAAAGAGTATCCACAGCCTGCACGCTGACATTGATCTAAAAATTTCGAGGACGACCATGCTGCAAAATATTCGGGACAATATTCAAGGCGTAGTGGCGAAAGTCATTATCGCAATCATAATTGTTCCATTTGCTATTTTTGGTATCGAATCGCTGGTAGGAAGCGGAGGCACAACGGCTGTTGCCAAAGTCAATGGCGATAAAATTTCCGAAGTCGAGCTGCAACAGACAATGAATGTGCAGAAGCGCCAGATGATGGCGATGATGGGTGAAAATGTACGGCCTGAAATGTTGGATGATGCGACTCTACGCGGCCCCGCATTGGAGAGTCTTATCACCCAGCGCGTGTTGCAGCAGAGCGCAATCGATTTGAATTTACGTGTGCCGGCGCCCGCGGTCGATCAGGCCATTCTTTCCATTGGTGCGTTTCAAGACAACGGTAAGTTTTCCCTCGATCGTTACAAGCTGCTTCTCAGCAACCAAGGTTATACGCCGTCTGTTTTCAAGAAAATGCTGCAGCAGGAGTTGCTCGTCAACCAATTGCACAGCGGATTGGCAAGTTCGGATTTCATCACTGAAAAAGAACTGCAAAGCGTTGCAGCGCTGCTTCAACAACAACGCACCTTTCGTTATGTGACGATTCCTATCGCTGGATTCGCCGATAACATCGCTATTACCGAGGCAGACGAGCAGGCTTATTATCAGGCTCACTCGGACAGCTTCATGCGCGATGAGCGCGTGCGCCTGGACTATATCGAATTGAAGGGCAGCGATTTTGCGAAGAGTGTCGATGACGAGGCAATTAAAGCTGAATACGACCGCGAAATCGCCGAGTTCAAAGCGCTTACTGAGCGTCATGCGGCGCACATCCTGATCGAGTCGAATGCGAATCGCAGCGATAAGCAGGCCAATGAGTTAGCTGAATCGATATCCAAGCGTGTCGCTGCAGGCGAAGATTTTGGAAAATTGGCCGCGCAATACTCTGACGATTTGGGATCCAAAAATAATAGCGGCGATCTTGGCGCTAGTACTGGCGATACTTTTCCACCGGTATTCGAACAGGCTTTGTCGAAACTGAATATCGGTGAAGTATCCGCGCCGGTGAAATCGGAAGCGGGTTATCACATTATTAAATTGACCGATTCCCGCACCACCGAAAGACCTACATTCGAGCAGAAAAAAGCTGAAATTGCGCAGCGCCTGCAGCAGAACACTGCGCAACCCGAACTGCTAAAAACCGTCGATAAACTACGCGATCAAGTGTTTAACGCCGACAATCTGACAACGCCCGCACAATCGTTGAATTTAACCGTAAAAGAAAGCGATTGGCTTGATCGCAAGACAACGGATTCTTTGTTGAGCAATCCTAAAATTATCGCCGCGGCATTTGGCACGGATGTATTAAATGACAGAAACAATAGCGAAGTGTTAGAGCTAGCTCCGGATCATTACGTAGTTCTACGCGTTAAAGAACATCAACCGGCCGCACCAAAACCGCTGGCAGATGTCCGTGACGAGGTTGTCGCCAATCTCAAGCGTGAGCGAGCGATAGCTGCTGCGAACAATGTAGCGAAAGAGCTTACGCAAGCGATTTCGCAAGGTGAGACTTTTGAGCAGGCTGCTGAAAAACGAGGCTTTAGCGTTAAAGAAGTGGAAAAGGCCACACGTAATAATGCTGCCGTAGCGAATGAAGTGGTGCGTACGGCCTTCGCAATGGCGCGTCCGTCTAAAGCAAAATCGACATCATTGCAGGTTGCAACTACAGCGAATGGCGATGTTGCGGTCGTGCAATTACAGGAAGTGTTGGAAGGTGCGCCCGACTCTCTGACATCGGTGCAACGCGATGCATTGCGCGCCCAATTGCAGCAGAGTTCGGGTACTGCGGCTTTTGCCGTGTTCATGGATAGCATAAAAGCCGAGGCAAACATCAGTCGCCGCTAATAAAAATAACCCAAGCTTCTCTGAATAAGACAAGTTCCTACGCTGGAGAAAGACGATGTTCAAAGTGCTGACATTAAATCAAATCTCAGTGTTGGGGTTGGAGCGCTTGCCGCGAGATCGCTATGAAATCGCGAGTGAATTTAGTAATCCAGATGCGATCCTGTTGCGCAGCCATAAACTGCAAGCAGAGGACATCGGCGATTCGATTAAAGCAATTGCCCGCGCTGGCGCCGGTGTCAACAATATTCCTGTCGCGTTTTGTAGCGAGCGCGGAATTCCCGTGTTCAATACACCCGGCGCTAATGCGAATGCGGTGAAGGAACTGATTATTTCTGCACTGACGCTCGGGTCGCGCGGGATTCTTGAAGGTATGGCTTATGTGCAAACGCTTGCGCACATGAGCGATGCCGGCGAAATGAGTAAGCTGCTTGAGAAGGAAAAGCAGCGATTCAAAGGCAACGAGTTGCTCGGTAAAACGCTCGGTGTAGTAGGGCTGGGAGCGATCGGCTCAATGGTTGCCGATACGGCATTAAAGCTCGGAATGAATGTGATCGGATACGATCCGGCAATTTCGATTGATGCCGCGTGGCGGCTGCCGCGTGAAGTGAAAAAAATGGATAATCTGGTCGCGTTGTTCGCGAAAGCCGATTATATCACGCTGCATTTACCCGTGCTCGACGCAACACGCGGCCTGGTTAATCGCGAATTGCTGGCGCATTGCAAACCGAGCGCATGCCTGCTCAATTTTTCTCGCGAAGAAATAGTCGATGTCGATGGAGCGATTGCTGCGCTCGAGAATGGATCATTGCGTAAATACATTACCGATTTCCCAACGCCCAAGTTAATTGGCCGGAGCGACGTTATCTTGATGCCGCATATCGGCGCGAGCACCGACGAGGCTGAGGAAAATTGCGCCATTATGGCGGCGGATCAGTTGCGTGATTTCCTTGAGCACGGCAATGTCAGTAACTCCGTCAATTTTCCTTCCCTCGCGCTTGATCGCAGTGGCGGTGTGCGATTGGCAATAACCAATCGCAATATTCCAGGCATGCTTGGTCAATTGCTATCGCTGTTGGCCAACGCGAATATCAATATCATCGATTTGCTGAATAAAAGCCGCGACGATATCGCGTATAACTTGATCGATGTTGCGAGTGAGCCGGGCGACGCCCTGCTTGAGGAAATG